>DASQJU010000290.1:0-2519 GCA_035630915.1 Allosphingosinicella sp. | reverse complement strand
ATGCCGCGCAGGACGAGTTCTGTCACGCGAGCCGGGTGGGTTTGTGCGTAGGCGAGGGCGAGGGTCGAGCCCCACGACCCGCCGAACGCCATCCATTTCTCATGGCCGGCCATTTCGCGCAGCCGCTCGATGTCCTCGACCAGGTGCCAGGTGGTATTCGCCTCCAGCGACGCGTGCGGCGTCGAGCGGCCGCAGCCGCGCTGGTCGAACAGCAATATGTCGTAGCGCGCGGGATCGAACTGGCGGCGATGGTCGGGGCTGCAGCCGGCGCCCGGGCCGCCGTGAAGCATGACCACCGGCTTGCCGCCCGGCGTGCCGCAACGCTCCCAATAGAGGCTGTGCCCGTCGCCGACGTCGAGCCGGCCGCTCTCATAGGGCTCGATCGGCGGATAGAGCGTGCGGCGCTCGCCTGAGTCGGTTCTCGGCATCAGAAGCTCTCCTCCTGGTAGACGCGCGAAATATCCCCTTCCCACTCGCCATGGAAGCGTTCGAGCAGGCGCTCGGCCGGCGTCTTGCCCGAGGCCAGCACTTCGCGGAGCGGATCGAGAAAGCCCGATTCATTGTCGCCCGAGCTGTTGAGGCGGCCGCGGGCGTTGAGCCCGGCGTCGGCAAGGGCGAGGATGCGCTTGCCAAGCTCCTGCAGCGTTTCGCCGTCCGGAGTCATGGCCGCGAGCCCCTCCTTCGGCACCGCGTCGCGCAGCCGCTGCCGGGCGTCGAGGCTCCAATGTTTCACCTCGTCCCAGGCCGCGTCGAGCGCGCCGTTGTCGTAGAGCAGACCGACCCAGAGCGCGGGCAGGGCGCAGATCCGGTTCCACGGGCCGCCGTCGGCGCCGCGCATTTCGAGGAAGGATTTGAGGCGCACTTCCGGGAAGATGGTCGAGAGATGGTCGGTGAAGTCCGACACGCGGGGCTTTTCGCCGGGGAGGGCAGGCAGTCGTCCTTCGAGGAAATCGCGGAACGACTGGCCGGAAGCGTCGATATATTTCCCGTCGCGAAAGACGAAATACATCGGCACGTCGAGCGCGTAATCGAGATAGCGCTCGTAGCCGAAGCCGTCCTCGAACACGAAGGGCAGCATGCCCGTGCGGTCGGGGTCGGTGTCGGACCAGATATGGCTTCGGAACGAGAGGAAGCCGTTCGGCTTGTTCTCGGTGAACGGGGAATTGGCGAACAGGGCGGTGGCGAGCGGCTGCAGCGCGAGGCCGACGCGGAACTTGCGGGCCATGTCGGCTTCGGATGCGTAGTCGAGATTGACCTGGATCGTGCAGGTGCGGAGCATCATGTCGAGGCCGAGGGTGCCGACCTTCGGCATGTAATCGAGCATGATCTTGTAGCGGCCCTTGGGCATCACCGGCAACTCGGCGCGCGTCTTGTCCGGCCACATGCCGAGGCCGAGGAAGCACAGGCCGAGCTTTTCGCCGACCGCCTTGGCCTGATTGAGGTGGCGCCCCGCCTCGGCGCAGGTCTGGTGGAGATGCTCGCGCTGCGCTCCGGACAGCTCGAGCTGCCCGGCCGGCTCGAGGCTGATCGCGCCGTCCGGCCCGGTCATGGCGATGACGTTGCCGCCCTCGACCACCGGCGCCCAGCCATATTGGGTCAGCTCGCCGAGCAGATCGCGGATGCCGCCCGGCTCGCCATAGGAAGGCGCACGATGATCGGCGCAGCGGAAGACGAGCTTCTCGTGCTCGGTGCCGATCGTCCACGCCTCGGCCGGCTTCTCCCCCTTGGCGAAGGTGGCGAGCAAATCGTCGCGGCTCTCGACCAGCCTGTCATTCTTTCCGGTATCGGTTCGCGTCGTCATCGAGCGCCCTTACCCGCGGTTAGGCTGCGTGCGCCAGTCCCCCGCCGCCGCCATCCACAGCGCCACCGCGGCGAGGGCGGCCGTGTCCGCCCGCAGGATGCGGGGCCCGAGCGAAACGGGGCGGGCCTGGGGGTGTGCGCGGATCGCGGCCCGCTCCTCGTCGGTGAAGCCGCCTTCGGGGCCGATCAGGATCGCGGCAGGGCCAGGGGCGGGCGCGAACGCGTCGCCGCCGCCCTCGTCGGCGAAATAGAGGGTGCGGTCGGCCGGCCAATCCTTGAGCACCGCCTCAAGCTTGCGCGGTTCGGCGAGCGCGGGCAGCGCGGTGCGCTCGCATTGCTCGGCCGCCTCGACGGCGTGGGCGCGCAGGCGCTCGAGGTTGAGCCGGTCGACGATCGTCCGGCGGGTGATCACCGGCAGCAGCCGCGCCACGCCCAATTCGGTCGCCTTCTCGACCAGCCAGTCGATTCGGCCGCGCTTGACCGGCGCGAACAGGAGCCAGAGATCGGGAACGGCCTCGCGCGTGCGCAACTGCTTGCCGACGATCAGGCTCGTCCGCTTCTTCCCCGCTTCGGCGATCTCGGCGAGCCATTCGCCGGTGCGGTCGTCGAACAGCTTGACCCGGGCGCCGGGGCCGAGGCGGAGGACGTTGGCCAGGTAGTTGGCCGGGGCGCCTTCGAGGGTCAGCATCGCGCCCTGCGCCAGCGGCTGGTCCACGAAG
>DASQJU010000289.1:0-2788 GCA_035630915.1 Allosphingosinicella sp. | reverse complement strand
GTTCATGGCCGAGAATGTCTACATGAACGCGGAATATGTGAGGCTCGACGGCGCGATCCGAATGGCGCCGCGCTGATCGGCCCGGCCGATGACCCTTCACATCGGCATTCTCGCCCACAGCGCCGAGGGCGCGACGCTCTGCTATCGCACCGCCTGGCTCGAGGGCGTGCGGCTGATGGGGCCGCACAACCATCCCGAGATCACCATGACCGGGATCGCGATGCACCACGCGCTGGAGGCCTGGGATTCGGGCGACCTCCAGGCGCTGCGCGCGCTCTTCCTCGCCGACGCAAGCAAGCTGGCGGCGGCGGGGGCGGACTTCTTCGTCCTGCCCGACAACACAGCCCATATCGCGCTCGAGGCGCCGGGCGAGGATTTCCCCATACCCTGTCTCCATCTCGGCGAGGTGGTGGCGGAGGAGGCGGCCCGTACCGGCGCCACGAAGATCGCCATCCTCGGCACCGAATGGACGATGGCCGGCCCGGTCTATCCCGGCGCCTTCGCTCGCCGCGGGCTCGGCTGGGCGCTCCCGGACGCGGCCGAGCGCGCCGAAATCCACCGGGTCATCATGGACGAGTTGTGCCTTGGCGAGGTGAAGGACTCGTCGCGCGACGCCTATGTCGCGATCATCGCGCGGCTCGCCAGGGAAGGCTGCGATGCGGCCGCTTTGGTCTGCACCGAAATTCCCTTGCTGGTGACGCCCGAAGCCTCGCCGGTCCCCGTCCTCGATTCCACCCGCCTCCTCGCGCGCGCCGCGGTCGCGGTGGCGCTCGGCGAGCGGGACATGCCGGCCTGGCGCGGCGGCCCGCTCAGCTGAATTCGCGCTGGTAGGCGATCGCCGCGCCGAGCAGGCCCGGCTCCGCATAAGCCAGCAGCCGGACCGGCGTGCGCTCCATCCGCTCCCGGTAACGGCCCTTGGCGGTGAAACGCGCGGCGAAGTCCGGCCCGCGCAACAGCGGCAGGATGCGGCCCGCGAGGCTGCCGGTGATCGCCACGCCCATCGCGCCATGGGCCAGCGCGATGTCGCCCACCGCCGCGCCGAAGCACCGCACGAGAATGGCGAGCGCGCGGGCGGCGCGTTCATCGCTTCCCTCGATCGCGCGCTCCCAGAGCGTGCCGGCATTGCTGGCGTCCCATTCGCCCGCGCCGCCGAGCGCGCGGTAGATGTCGATCAGGCCGGGGCCGGAAACCACCCGCTCGACTGACGCGCGCTCGTAACGCTCGGTCAGCGCCCGGGAGATCGCCTCTTCCTGCGCGTCCAGCGGGCAGAAGCCGATATGTGCCGCTTCCGTCTCGATCACGTTGATCCCGTGGCGGCGGTCGAGGATGGCGACGCCGAGCCCAGTGCCCGGCCCGATGACGCTGACCACGCCATCCGCCGGAAGCGCGCCTGGGCCGCAGATTGGGGTCATTTCCTCGGGCGTCATGATCGAGACAGCATGGGCGACGGCGCCGAAATCGTTGAGCAGCGTCAGCCGGTCGAGCCCGAGCGCGCCCGCGAGCCCATGCCGGTCGATCCGCCAGTCCGAGTTCATGAAGGTCAGGACTTCGCCCTCGATCGGCGCCGCGACCGCGATGGCGCCGGCGCGGGGCAGGGGACCGCAATCGCGCTCGAACTGCGCCCAGGCGTCGCCCAGCGCCGCATAGTCGCGAGTGCGGTATTTGCGCATCGCGCCCAAAGCGGGCCGCGCGCCCGCGGCGATCTCGGCGAGTGCGAAGCGGGCATGGGTGCCCCCGATATCCGCGGCGACGATCTGCATCCCGTCTCTCCTAGTCGCGACGCTCTCGACGGGGAAGGGTGCCCGCGGCGGCTTGCACGGATGGGCCAACAATGCGATTCCTTGCGGTCCCGGACGAAGGGAGGGCGGCATGGACGGTTCAGCCAGGACACCGATGCACCTGTGGGTGGTCGCCATATTGGCGACGATATGGAACTCGTTCGGCGCGTTCGACTATCTGATGACCCAGACCAGGAACGAGGCCTATCTCGCTGGGTTCACCGATCCGCAGCGCGCCTATTTCGATAGCTTCCCACTCTGGATGGAGGCGACCTGGGCGTTCGGCGTCTGGGGCGGCCTGTTGGGCGCTTTGCTCCTGCTGATGCGCAGCCGCCACGCGGTGACCGCTTTCGCCGTCTCACTCGCCGGTCTCGCGGTCAGCACCCTCTACCAATATGGGCTGTCTGCGCCGCCGGCGGACATGATGAGCGGCGCCATGATGGGCATGAACATCGCCATCTGGGCGATCGCGATCGGGCTGCTCTGGTACGCGATGCGGATGAAGCGGGCGGGCGTGCTGCGCTAGCGGCGGCGCCTAACTGTTCCGCCGTCCCTCGATCAGATCGTCGACCAGGCTTGGATCGGCCAGCGTCGAGGTGTCGCCGAGCGCGCCATACTCATTCTCGGCGATCTTCCTCAGGATGCGGCGCATGATCTTGCCCGAGCGCGTCTTGGGCAGCGCTGGGGTGAAGTGGATCAAATCGGGCGTGGCGATGGCACTGATCTCGGCGCGGACATGGGCGCGCAGCTCCGCCTCGAGCGCGTCCGAGCCTTCCTCGCCGGCATTCAGCGTCACGTAGCAATAGATGCCGGTGCCCTTGATGTCGTGCGGATAGCCGACCACCGCCGCCTCGGCGACGAGCGGGTGTGCGACGAGCGCGCTCTCGATCTCGGCGGTGCCGAGGCGGTGGCCGGAGACGTTGATCACGTCGTCGACGCGGCCGATCACCCAGAAGTAGCCGTCGTCGTCCTCGCGCGAAGCGTCCCCGACGAAGTAGATCTCGGGGCCG
>DASQJU010000288.1:0-9947 GCA_035630915.1 Allosphingosinicella sp. | reverse complement strand
ATCACCATCACCGACGGCCGCATCACCGCGGTCGCCGCCGGCCTCTCGCCGGCCCCGCAGGGCGCGCGGCTGATCGATCTTTCGACCCGCACGGTGATGCCGGGCATGATCGACACCCACGTCCATTTCATGAGCATCCCCGGGAACGCCTATTGGCGCGAAGCGGTCGATCCCGACGATTACATGACCCTGATCGGCGCGCGCAACGCGCTCACCACATTGCGCGCCGGCTTCACCACGGTGCGCGATCTCGGCTCGGGCGGCACGACGAGCTTCTCGCTGAAGCGTGCGATCGACGAAGGCGTGGTGCCCGGGCCGCGCATGCTCGTCTCGGGCGCGCCGCTCTCGACGATCGGTGGCCATGGCGACGTCGCCGGCTTCCGCCCCGAGGTGATGGCGGTGCTCGATGGCCACAACACCTGCACCGGTGTTGAGCAATGCGCGGCCCGCGTCCGCGAGCTCGCCCGCGCCGGCGCCGACGTGATCAAGTTCCACGCCACCGGCGGTGTGCTGAGCCAGGGCGACCGCCACCTCGGCCAGTCGTTCACCGACGAGGAGATGCTGAGCATCGTCTCGACCGCACACGCGCTCGGCCTCAAGGTTGCCGCCCATGCCCATGCCGACGAGGGGATCGCCGCCGCGGTTCGCGCCGGGGTCGATTCGATCGAGCACGGCACCTTCGCCAGCCCCGTGACGATCCAGCTGATGCGCCAGCGCGGCACCACGCTCGTGCCGACCCTGATGGCCTTCGTCGGCATCCGCGAGCGGCTGGGCCGCGGCATCTACACGCCGATCGTGGAGTCCAAGGTCAGGATGACTCTGGAAGTCGTCGGCCGCACGGCGCGGCTGGCCCACGCGGCCGGCGTGCCGGTCGTGTTCGGCACCGACGCGGGCGTTTACGAACATGGCCGCAATGCCGGCGAGCTGGTCGAGCTCGTCGAGCGGGCGGGGATGACTCCGGCCGAGGCCGTCGCCGCCGCGACCACCGGTGCGGCGCACCTGCTCGGGCTCGACAACGAGATCGGCCGGATCGCGCCGGGCTTTTCCGCCGATTTGATTGCCGTCGAAGGCGATCCGCTCGCCGACGTGCGTGTGCTACAGCATGTCGGCTTCGTGATGGTCCGGGGACGGCCTGTGGAGTGAGTGATGAGCGAGGCTGACTACAAGATCCGTATCGGTGCCACGGTCAGGGACCGGCTGCTCGCCAATCCGAGCGCATTCAAGATTCCGTCGGACGATCTCGACATCTTCATCGTCCGCGATTTCCTGAACGAGGAGGAGTGCGGAAAGCTGATCGAGATGATCGATGTCTCGCGCATCCCTTCGCAGCTGCTCGCCCCGACCGCGGATCCCGAGTTCCGCACCAGCGAGAGCTGCAACCTCGATCCGACCAACCGCTTCATCCGCCAGGTCGAGGGCAAGCTCACCGGCCTGCTCGGCATCGATCCCTTCTTCGGCGAGACGATCCAGGGCCAGCGTTACGCGGTCGGCCAGCGGTTCAAGGCCCATCACGATTTCTTCTATTCCGACCAGCCCTATTGGGAGGACATGCAGAAGTCGGGGGGGCAGCGGACCTGGACTGCGATGATCTTCCTCAACGAACCCGAAGGCGGCGGCGAAACGGCCTTCCCCAAGGCGGCGATCAAGGTCGCGCCGCGCGCTGGCAATCTGCTCGCCTGGAACAATATGAACGCGATCGGCGAGCCGAACGAATATTCGCTCCACGAGGGCCTGCCGGTGACCGCGGGCGTCAAATATATCATCACCAAATGGCACCGGGAGCGGATCTGGGGCTATTCCAACGCGCCGACCTATTGATCGGCGCTTGCGGCGGTTACGGTGGCGTCATAGAGGCACAATACAGTCCCGACTCCAGCCCCGGAAGATCGTTATCATGGCCACCCGCCCTCTCGTCGCCATCGCTCTGTTGCTCGCCTCGGCCGCCTGCATTCCCCAGCCGCCGCCCGCGCCGGCCAGCGCCGCGCCGCAGGCCGCGGATGCGCGCCTCAGGCAGCTGTTTCACGACAGCGACGAGGCGAGCCTCCGCCGCAATCCGATCTCGGCCACCTTCCGCGGCGATTATCGCTACGCCGATCGCCTCGGCGATTTTTACAGCGACGCTTATTACGCCGCCGAGCGCGCCGCCGCCGAACAGGAGCTGGCGGCGCTGCGCGCGATACCGCGTGACTCGCTGACGCCGACCAACCGCATCGCCTATGACGTGTTTCTCTGGCAGCGAAGCGAGGACCTCGCCGATCTGCAGCCGGACATGCTGGCGCTGACCTCGGTCCGCCCGATCAACCATTTCTCGGGCTTTCAGACCTTCTATCCGGTCTTCTCCTCGGGCCGCGGCGCGGCGCCGTTCCGCAATACGCTCGATTACGAGAACAACCTCAAGCGCCACGACCAGTTCGTCGTCCTTCTCGATCGCGCGATCGGCCGCTTCCGCGAGGGGATGCAGTCCGGCGTGGTCGAGACCAAGCTCACCATCCGCAACGTCATCGACCAGCTCGACACGCAATTGCGCGAAGCGCCCGAGGCTTCGCCTTATTACGCGCCGGTGCTGACCTTCCCGGATGCGGTGCCGGAGGCCGATCGCGCGCGCCTGCGCGCAGCCCATCTCGCCGCCGTGCGCGACAAGATCTTCCCGGCCTACCGGCGGCTGCGCGACTTTCTCCAGAACGAATATCTGCCGCGCGCACGCGACGGCGTCGGCCTGGGTTCTATGCAGGGCGGGGAGCGGCTCTACCAGCGCCTGATCGAGGAGAATACGACCCTCCCGCTCACCGCCGATCATGTCCACGATCTCGGCCTTCGCGAGGTCGCCCGGATCCGCGGCGAGATGGAAACGGTCCGCCAGCAGGTCGGCTTTGCCGGAACGCTCGCCCAGTTCTTCGAATATACCCGCAGCGATCCGCGCTTCGCGGCGCAGAGCTGCGACGCGCTGCGCGACGGCTATTATGCGATCGGCCGCCGGGTCGACGCGCGGGTGCGCGAGATTTTCTCCACCATCCCGCGCTCGCATCTCGACATCCGCCAGGTCGAATCCTTCCGCGAGCGGACGGAAGCGGGCGGTTCCTATAATGACGGGACGGCCGACGGAACGCGCCCCGGCGTCTTCTACTTCAACTGCTACGACCTCCCCTCGCGCCGGACCTGGGGGATGGAGACGCTCTATCTCCACGAGGGCATTCCGGGGCACCATTTCCAGATCATGCTGGCGTCCGAGAACGAAGAGCTGCCGAGCTTCATGCGCTTCGGCGGCAACACCGCCTTCGCCGAGGGCTGGGCGCTTTACGCCGAGACTTTGTGGGACGAGCTCGGCCTGGAGACCGACCCGTTGCAGCGCTTCGGGGGCCTCAACGACGAGATGCTCCGGGCGATGCGCCTCGTCGTGGACACCGGAATCCACGCCAAGGGTTGGACCCGCGAGCAGGCGATCCGCTACATGCTCGACAATAGCGGGATGAGCGAGACCGAGGTGGTCGCCGAGGTCGAGCGCTACATCGCCATTCCGGGGCAGGCGCTCGCCTATAAGCTCGGCCAGCTCAAGATCCTCGAGCTGCGCGCCCGCGCCGAGCAGGCGCTTGGGAGCCGCTTCGACCTCAAGGACTTTCACGCCCAGGTGCTGATGACCGGCGCGCTGCCCTTGGTCGTGCTCGAGCACAAGATCGACGACTGGATTGCCAGCCGCCGCGCGGGCTGAAGGCGCGGCCTATGGGGGAGTGACGAATGATTCGACGCATCTTGCTGGCCGGCCTCCTGCTTTCGGCCGCTGTTCCCGCCTTCGCCCAAAGCGGTCCGTCCGCGCCGGCCGCGGCCGCGCAGGAGACGCCGAGCCAACGCCTGCACCGGCTGTTCCACGACAGCGACGAGGCGAGCCTTCGCCGCAACCCGATTCAGGCCATGGCTCGCGGCGACAATCGCTACGCGGACCGGCTCGGCAACACGCTGAGCGACGCCTATTACGCCGCTGAGAAAGCCGCCGCCGAGCAGGATCTCGCTGCGTTGGCAGGGGTCGACCGTGCTGCACTCAATCCCACGGATCGACTCGCCTACGATGTGTTCAAATATCAGCGCGAGGACGATCTGCGCGATCTCCAGCCCGATCTGCTCGCGCTGACCCAGGTCCGCCCGCTTAATCACTTCTACGGCTTCCACACATTCTACCCGGTGTTCGCCTCGGGCCGGGGCATCGCGCCGTTCCACAATGTCGAGGATTATGAGAACAATCTGAAGCGGCACCGCCAGTTTCTCGAAGCGTTCGATCTCGCCATTTCCCGCTTTCGCCAGGGAATGGCGTCCGGAGTCCTCGACACCAAGCTCACCATCCAGAACGTCATCGGCCAGCTCGACACCCAGCTCGCCGCGCCGCCCGAGCAGTCGCCTTATTATGCGCCGGTGCTGAACTTCCCCGACGCGGTGCCGGAGGCCGATCGCGCGCGGCTTCGCCAGGCGCATCTCGAGATCATCCGCGACGGCATCTATCCCGGCTACCGCCGGCTTCGCGATTTCCTCCAGAACGAATATCTGCCCGTCGCCCGCGAGGGCGTCGGCCTCGTCCACATGCGCGGCGGCGAGATGCTCTACCGCCGCCTTGTCCAGCAGAACACGACCCTGCCGCTCACGCCGGACGAGGTTCACGAGATCGGCCTGCGCGAAGTCGCCCGCAACCGCGCCGAAATGGAAGCGATCCGCCAGCGGGTGGGCTTCCACGGAACGCTCCGCGAGTTCTTCGATCACCTGCGCACCGACCCGCAATTCACCGCGCCGAGCCGCGACTGGATGCGCGAAGGCTATTATGCGATCGGCCGCCGCGTCGACCAGCGCATCGGCGAACTCTTCTCGACGCTTCCGCGCACCCGGCTCGAGATTCGCGAGGTGGAGGAATTCCGCGAGCGCAACGCCTCCACCGGCTCCTACCAGAACGGCAATCCGGACGGGTCGCGCCCGGGCGTCTTCTATTACAATGCCTTCGATCTGCCCTCGCGGCGGATCCACGGTATGGAGGCGCTCTATTTGCACGAAGGCGCGCCCGGCCATCATTTCCAGATCAGCCTCGCCAACGAGAACGAGGCGCTGCCCGCCTTCATGCGCTTCGGCGGCAACACCGCCTTCGTCGAAGGCTGGGGGCTCTATGCCGAGACGCTCTGGGACGAGCTCGGCATGGAGACCGACCCTTACCAGCGCTTCGGCGGGCTCAATGCCGACATGTACCGCTCGATCCGGCTGGTCGTCGACACCGGCATCCATGCCAAGGGTTGGACCCGCGATCAGGCGATCCGCTACATGCTCGACAATAGCGGGGTCAGCGAGACCCAGGCGCGGACCGAGGTCGAGCGCTACATCGCCATCCCCGGCCAGGCGCTCGCCTACAAGATCGGGCAGCTCAAGATCCTGGAGCTGAGGGCCCGCGCGGAACAGGCCCTGGGCGACCGGTTCGACCTTCGCGAATTCCACGCGCAGGTGCTGATGACCGGCGCGCTGCCGCTGGCCGTGCTCGAGCGCAAGATCGACGAATGGATCGCCAGTCAGCGGGCAAGCTGAGGCGCGTTCATCCGGCATACATGGAGCGAGACTACATCTGTAGTCAAAGGGAGGGCCCGTTCATGACCAGCCGCGTCGCCATATCGGTCGCAACCGCGCTCGCCGTCACCGGCGTGGCCTATGCCCAGACTCCGCAGCCGCAGGTCGTCATCCGCCACGGCCCTCCGGGCGGCGAGGCGCCGCGCCCGGCGCTCCCCGACACCGACGAGAACCGGCGGACGATCGTCGGTCAACTCGCCGACGCGCTCGATCAGAACTACGTCTTTCCGGATTTCGCCCACAATTATGCCGCGGCGTTGCGCACCAAGGCCGCGGCCGGCGGCTACGACAATCTCGGCGACGCCTTCGGCGACACGGTCACCGCCGATCTTCAGGCGATCCACGCCGACCGTCACCTTCGCCTCGGGCCCACCGGCGGGGCCGCGCCTTCGGGTCCCGGCCCGCGCCGCGTGATGCGTACGCCGGGCGAAGCGGGCGCGCCGCCTCCGGGCGCCGGCGGACCAACTCCGCGCCGAGTGATGCGCATGCCCGACGCCTCGAGCGCGATCGGCCAGTCCGGCTGGATCGCCGACGGGGTCGCCTATATCGACATCGGCCTCTTTCCCGGCTCGCCGGAGGTGGTCGAACGCTTCCGCGCCTTCATGGAATCGCATCGCGACGCCCGCGCGATCGTCTTCGATATCCGCGGCCATCATGGCGGCGGCCTCGCCGAAATGGATGCGATCTTCTCCTACATCTATCCGCGCGAGACGCTGCTGGTCGGCATGGACACCCGCACCGCGGCCGAGCGGCAAGGCGGCAATCCGATGGGCGAGACCGGCACGATCCGCCGCACGTCCGCGCCGGATGGGATCAGCCGGACCATGCACTACGCCATACCCGGCCTCGACACGCCGCTGCGCCGCGCGCAGATCTTCCTGCTGACCTCGCACCGCAGCGGATCGGCGGCCGAGCATTTCGCTCTCGCCCTCAAGCGCACGCACCGCGCCACGTTAATCGGCGAGACGACGGCCGGCGCGGGCCATTACGGGCGGATGGTCGATTTCGGCGGCTATGCGGCGTTCATTCCGGTCGGCCGCACCTTCGATCCGGACAACAATTGGGATTGGGAGGGCGTCGGCGTCCCGCCCGACGTCTCGATGCCCGCCGATCAGGCGCTCGACGAAGCGCTCCGCCGCCTCGGGGTCACGCCCGAGCAGCGCCGCTCACTCGCTCCCGCGGCCTAAAGCCTCGGCGATCAGCTTGCGGCTGTTGTCCACGCCGTAAAGCGCGATGAAGCTGCCCATGCGCGGGCCCTGCTCGCTGCCGAGCAGAGTCTCGTACAGCGCCTTGAACCAGTCGCGCAGGCCTTCCTTGCCGTAATGGGTCTTGCCGATCTCGTAGATATGGTTCTGCAGGATGACGGCTGGATCCCCGTCCGGCCGGCCGGTCCCATCGTCCTTTGCAAGGAGATCGTCGAGCTCGCGCAACGCCCGCCCCTCGGCCTCGGTCGGCGCCCGGGGCCGCAGCGCCGGAGCGATGAACTGGCAGCCATATTCAACGGCATACCCGACCAGGCGATCGAGCTCCGGACTGGCTTCGGGCGTCAGATCGGGATTGTAACGGTTGAGGAAGCTCCAGATCGTCTCGCGATCGCCGACGCCCGGCAGACTCGCGACGTTGAGGAGCAAAGCGAAGGTGATCGGCAGACGCAGCGCCGGCACGTTCCCGGCGTGGACGTGGTGCACCGGGTTGCCGAGCCTTTTGTCCCACTCCTGGTCCGGATAGGCGGCGAGGAACTGGTAATATTCGTCGACCGCCTTGGGAATGACGCTGAAGCTCAGCTGCTTCGCCTTCCTGGGATCGCGGTAGATGTAGAAAGCGAGGCTCTCCTCCGGCGCGTAGGCCAGCCACTCGTCGATCGTGACTCCATTGCCCTTGGTCTTCGAGATCTTCTCGCCATTCTCGTCGAGGAACATCTCGTAGTTGAAGCCCTCGGGCGGCCGGCTTCCGAGGATCCGCGCGATCTTCGAGCTCTGCGTCACGCTGTCGATCAGATCCTTGCCCGACATCTCGTAATCGACCCCGAGCGCGACCCAGCGCATCGCCCAGTCGACCTTCCACTGCAGCTTGGCCCCGCCGGCGAAGATCGACTGCTCGATCCGCTCGCCCTCATCCTCGAACGCGACCATCCCGGTCTCGGCGTCGAGCACCTCGATCGGCACCTGCAGCACCTTGCCGCTGGTCGGGCTGACCGGAAGCACCGGCGAATAGGTCTTGCGCCGTTCCTCGCCGAGCGTCGGCAGCATCACGTCCATGATCGCGCCGTAATTGCGCAGCACGCCCCTCAACGCCTCGTCGAACCGGCCAGAGCGATAGCAATCGGACGAGGCGAGGAACTCATAGTCGAAGCCGAAGCGGTCGAGGAACTGGCGCAGCAGGCCGTTATTGTGGTCGGCATAGCTCTTGTGCCCGCAGCCATAGGGATCAGGCACGCCGCACAGCGGCTGGTCGAGATGCGCGTGCATCATGTCCTGGTGCGGCACGCCGGGCGGCACTTTGCGCATCCCGTCCATGTCGTCGGAAAAGGCGATCAGCCGGCTCGGCCAGTCGACCATCTCCGTCAGCGCATGGCGGACCATCAAAGTCCGCGCCACCTCCTGGAAGGTGCCGAGGTGGGGCAGGCCCGAAGGGCCGTAGCCGGTCTCGAACACGATCGCCTTGTCGCCCGGCCCGTCCGGATAGCGCTTGAGCAGCTTGCGCGCTTCTTCGTAGGGCCAGGCCTTCGAGACGTTCGCCGCTGCGCGCAATTCCGGGGTGATCGACACCGTTGCCCTTTCGTTCCGCCTGCGCCATCGTGCGGCGGATGGCGGCCTCTTTGCCTTATCCGGCGCTTCACGCAACCCATGGCGGCATCTGGATCGCCTGGGGCGACGGGCGGACCGAGGCCGTCGGCCGCGGGCAGGCGATCGCGCGCGCGGCCGAGACGCCGATGATCATGCTCAATGCGCCTTTGGTCGGCAGCCGGCTCGGCTATCCCGATCTTTCGGGGCTCGACCTGCTCGAATTGTTCGCGTTCGTTCATCCGGCGCGCTTCGCGGTACCGACGCCCAAGGGCATGGCCCACGCGCTCGGCCTCGCCGAGCCGGAGGGCGACGATCAGGCGGCGGATTTCCTGCGCGAGGCGGCATCGGCGCTGCTCGCGACGCTAGAAGCCGACTGGCCGGAGCGCGCCGGCGCGTGGGCCTCGGCGCAGGCGCTCCATCGCCTGCGCTGGCCGTGGGCCGCCGCCATCGCCCCGCGCCTGAAAAGGCCCGAGCGGGACGAGCCCTGGCTGTTCTCCAAGCTGCCCGAATGGGAAGAGAGCGGCGGCCGCCCGCAGCCGCGCGCCGTCCGCGTCGACCTCGCCGAGACGTCGGACCGGCTCGAGCGGCTGGTCGGCGAGGGCGCCGAAACGCGCCAAGGCCAGCGCGACTATGCCGCCGCCGCCGCATTGGTTTTCGCGCCGCGCAGCGTCGAGGACCGGCCCAACATGCTTCTCGCCGAGGCTGGCACCGGCATCGGCAAGACATTGGGCTATCTCGCCCCCGCCTCGCTCTGGGCGGAGCAAGCGGACGGCGCGGTGTGGATCTCGACCTACACCAAGGCGCTCCAGCGCCAGCTCGACCGCGAGGGCGTGCGCCTCTTCCCCGATGCCGCCGAACGCAAAGCGAAGATCGTCGTGCGCAAGGGCCGCGAGAATTATCTCTGCCTGCTGAACCTCGAGGACGCGCTGCAGGGCGGATTCGCCGGCCGCGCGGCGGTTCTCGCCCAGCTCGTCGCGCGCTGGGCCGCTTACTCGAAGGACGGCGACATGGTCGGCGGCGACCTGCCGGGCTGGCTCACGTCGCTGTTCCGCCGGGCCGGCGCCGCCGCGCTCACCGATCGGCGCGGCGAGTGCGTCTATGCCGGCTGCCCGCACTACCGCCGCTGCTTCATCGAGCGCGCGTCGCGCGCCAGCCAGGACGCCGACCTGGTCATCGCCAACCACGCGCTGGTGATGGTCAACGCCGCGCGCGGCCGCGAGGAGGGCAGGGCGCCGACCCGGATCGTGTTCGACGAGGGCCATCATCTGTTCGACGCCGCCGATTCGACCTTCGCCGCCGCCTTCACCGGGCAGGAGGCGATCGAGCTGCGCCGCTGGATCGTCGGCCCGGAAGGCCGCAGCCGGGGCCGCCGCCGCGGGCTCGCCGCGCGGCTGACGGACGTCGCCTCCTATGACGAGGCCGGATCGCTCGCGCTCGACACCGCGGTCCAGATGGCCGGCGCGCTGCCCGGCGAGTCCTGGCTGCAGCGGATCGCCGAGGGCCAGCCCTTCGGCCCGGTCGAGGCCCTGCTCGGCGCGGTGCGGGGCAGCGTCTATGCCCGCGCGACCGCGCAGG
>DASQJU010000287.1:0-2638 GCA_035630915.1 Allosphingosinicella sp. | reverse complement strand
CCGGAACGACAGCAGCGGTTGCATTCCGCGAGCCGGTTATGTCTCTTGTGTCGATGACGGCGAGCGTCGAACCAGCCGAGGTGGCACCGGCGCCATCGAGCGCGAGCGTTGCGCGTGCCGGTTCCGGACGCCTGTTGCGGCCCGCGCTCGGCCTGCTGCTGCCGGTCGCCGTCGCGGTGTCGTGGGAACTCGCGGTGCGGCAGGGCTTTGCCAGCGGCCGTCTGGTGCCGCCGCCGTCGGTCATTTTCCAGACCTTCGCCAATCTCGCCCGCACCGGCGAGCTCGAGCTGCATGCCGGCGCGACCCTGTCGCGGGTGATCGCCGGGTTCGCCTTCGGCGTCGTGGCGGGCACCGTGCTCGGCGCGATCACCGGCTATTCCGCGCTGACGAACCGGCTGGTGGATCCGACCCTGCAGGCGCTGCGCGCGATTCCCTCGATCGCCTGGGTGCCGCTGTTCATTCTCTGGTTCGGCATCTTCGAGGCCTCGAAAATCATCCTGATCGCCGTGGGGGTGTTCTTTCCGGTCTATCTCGGCGTCATGGGCGCGGTGATGTCGGTCGATCGCAAGATCGTCGAGGTCGGCCGCGCCTTCCGGCTGTCGGGGACCGCGATGGTGCGGCGCATCCTGCTGCCGGCGGTGATGCCGGCCTATGTCATCTCGCTGCGCGCGGGCATGGGACTCGGCTGGATGTTCGTGGTCGCGGCGGAATTCATGGGCGCTTCGACCGGCCTCGGCTTCCTGCTCATCGACGGCCAGCAGCTCGGCAAGCCGGCCCAGATCGTCGCGGCGATCGTGGCCTTTGCGATCCTCGGCAAGGCCACCGACTGGCTGATCGTGCTGCTGTCGGCGCCGTTCCTGCGCTGGGAAGATCGCTTCGCGCGGGTGTGAGGACGCGATGCTCGTGGTCGACCGCATCGGCAAGACCTACCCCAACGGGGTGCGCGCGCTCGACGGCATTTCGCTCAACGTCGCTCCGGGCGAAATCCTCGTGGTCATCGGCGGCTCCGGCTGCGGCAAGTCCACGATGCTGCGGGCCATTTCGGGCCTCGACACGCCGAGCCAGGGCAAGGTCGTGCTCGACGGCATGGTGATCACCGCGCCGCACGAGCAGATCGGCATCATCTTCCAGGAGCCGCGCCTGCTGCCATGGCTGCGGGTCGCCGACAATGTCGGCTTCGGCCTGGAGCAGTGTCCGAAGGAGGAACGCAATGCCCGCGTGGCGCGGGCGCTCGAGCGCGTCGGCCTGGCCGACAAGGCGAGGGTGTGGCCGCGCGAGCTCTCCGGCGGCCAGGCCCAACGGGTCGCCATCGCGCGCGCGCTGGTGCCGCGGCCGCAGGTGCTCCTCCTCGACGAGCCGTTCTCCGCGCTCGACGCCTTCACCCGTGCCGACCTGCAGGATCATCTGCTCGACCTCTGGGCCGACTCGAAGCCGACGCTGATCGTGGTGACGCACGACGTCGAGGAGGCGATCGTGCTGGCCGATCGCATCATGGTGATGCGACCGCATCCGGGCCGCGTCTACGAGGAGATTTTGTGCGATCTGCCGCGCCCGCGCGATCGCCAGTCGGCGGCATTCGATTTCGTCAAACGCCGCGTGCTGGCCGCGCTCGACCGCTCGCTCGAGCGTGCGGTGATCACCGACGACGGCGAGACCAGGGCGGCGGCCGGCGGCGGGCTGTGGTGGTAACCGACGGCGGCCGTTCGGGGGCACAAGCGTCTTGCTTTTTTCCGTCGGCTGTCGTCTGTCCGGGCAGCATCGCCAACCGAGGGTTTCATAGATGGACGCTACCGCGTTGCGCGCCATGCAGGCGCCGCTCAAGGATCGTTACAAGGGCGACCCCAAGTCCGCCTACATCACCTTGAAGGCCAAGGGCACGCTCGACGATACCCACATCGCCTGCAAGGTGGAGACCGGCCGCGCGCTCGCAGTCGCGGGCCTGCACCCCGCCACTGGCGGTTCCGGGCTTGAGCTTTGTTCCGGCGACATGCTGCTCGAAGCGCTGGTCGCCTGCGCCGGCGTCACGCTGAAAGCCGTCGCCACCGCGATCGACATCCCGCTCAAGTCCGGACGGGTGTCGGCCGAAGGCGACCTCGACTTCCGCGGCACGCTCGGCGTGGCCAAGGACGCGCCGGTCGGTTTCGCGCAAATCCGCCTGCGCTTCGACGTCGAGACCGACGCGTCCCAGGACAAGCTCGACCAACTGCTCAAGCTGACCGAGCGCTATTGCGTCGTCTACCAGACGATCAAGAGCGGCCCGCCGGTCGAGGTGAAGCTCAACCGCGGCTGAATCCGCGTCCGGCCCTCCGCGCGGATTGTCATGCCCGGGCTTGACCCGGGCATCCATCTTCCTGCGCAAGGATGGATTGCCGGGCCGGGCCCGGCAATGGCGAAAGAGGGGTGATGCTCCCGGATCCGCTGTTCTGGTACGGACTTGCCCTCAAGATGGCGATGACCGCGACGATCGTGGTCATCGCGTCGGTTGCCGTCGAGCGCAGCGGGCCGTTCATCGGCGCGCTGATCGCGGCGCTGCCGACGGCCGCGGGCGCGGCCTATATCATCATGGCGCTGGAGCATCCGCCCGCCTTCATCGCCGCGAGCGCGGTCGGCAGCGCCGCGGCGAATGCGGCGGTCGCGA
>DASQJU010000286.1:0-3151 GCA_035630915.1 Allosphingosinicella sp. | reverse complement strand
GGTCCGCCGAAGGCGGCCGAAACTCCAACTCTGAAAGAGTCTCGCCGCGCTCGCCTACCCACCCCCTGCCCCTCCCTTTCAGGGAGGGGTGATTGTGGGGTTAATAATCCCGCGAAACCCGCACGTTGACGCTTTCGCGGCCGATCGTCGAGATCGAGGAGAGAATCGAGAGCCAGCGGGTGATCTGGTACTCGACCGTGGTCGCCGAATAGCCGCGGCCGTCGGTGATCACCTCGACGTAGACGCGGCGGCCGAGATATTTTCCGGCGGCGACCTGGGTGCCGATGCCCTGGGTCACGTCGGCGGGAAGAATGCGCAGGCGATCGAGGCCGATGCCGCGCCTGAGCGCGTTGATCGGGTCGAGCCCGCCGCGCGGATCGTTGAGGCTGGCAACCGCCGAGGCGAGCTGCACCGCCTCGGGCGCGGAGAGGTTGGTGATCGAGGTGCCGAACAGGATGCGCGAGAGCAGTTCGTCCTGCGGCAGCGCCGGAGTCGAGGTGAAGGCGATTTCGGGCCGCTGGCTGCGCCCGGTGACGCGGATCTGGGCGGACAGGCCGCGCACCCGCGCCTCGGCGGCGATGTCGAGCACCGGATTGACCGGCGATTCGCCCTGGAAGCGGATGTTGCCGCGGATCAGATCGAAGCGGCGGCCGGCGAAATCGTAGGTGCCGCGCAGCAAAGTGGCGTCGCCGGTGATGCGCGGCTCGGTCACCGTTCCCGCGACCTGGAGTTCGGCGCGCCATTCGCTGCTCATGCCGAGGCCGGTGACCGTCATCCGGTTCGGCGCGGTGACTCCGAGTGCGAGGCGCCAAGGGTCGACGTGGCGGATCGTCGGGCCGAGGTCCGCGGCCGAGCCGCCGACCTCGCGCACGTTGAGGCGGGCGATCCGGGTGGTCGCGGTGGCGCTGCCGAGCTGGAAGCGGCCCGATGTCAGGCGGACGTCGCCGCCGATCGAGCCGCCATTGCCGTCGGAGCGGATGGCGAGGTTGCCGGTCACCGCGGCCTGGATGTCGTCGCGGTCGAGGAGCCGGGCATTTTCGGCGCGGACGTCGAAATTCATGCCGACGCCCTGCACCGCCGCGAAATCGAGCGCGCCGGAGCCCGAGACGGTTCCCCCACCCTCGGTGTGGCCGCTGAAGCTGGCGATGCGCAGCTGCGAGCCGTTGAACTGGCCGCTCGTTTCGAGATTGTCGATGACCATGCCGGTCACCGCGCTTTCGAGCCGAGCGCCGGTGGTCCGCACCGAGCCGTTGATCAGCGGAACCGCCAGCATGCCGCCCATGTCGGCGGCGATCGCCGCCGGCCCGGAAAGGTCGAGCAATTCGATGCCGGTCAGCCGCCAGAGCGTGTCGGCCGGGCCGTTATAGCGGAGCTGGGCGCGCATCGGCGCGTAGCTGAGCCGCGTCAGCAGATCGCCCGAAGTGCCGACCGGCGCGATCCGCGCCTGCAGCCGGCCGATCGTTCGCCCCTCGCTGACCGCCACCGCCCGAAGCGCGAGCTGGCTCCCGTCGAGCCGGGCGTTGAGGCCGAGATCGACCGGGCGCGAGGTCAGCACCAGCCCGGCCCGGGTCAGGCCGCGCACGCGAAGGTCCGCGGCGCCGACCGGCGGAGCGCTGGCCGATGCGGAGCGGTAGCGGACGCTGCCCGAGGCGATGCCGCCGAGCCCGAGATCGGGATAGGCGATGTCGAGCACGGAAAGCGGCATCGCCTGGAGCTGCGCGTCGATCTCGGTGCGGACGCCGAACAGGCCGGAAAGGCTGGCGCTGCCGCCGGCGAAGCGGAATTGAGTCGGGGCCAGCCGCCAGCCTTCGTCGGTGGCGGTCAGCTCGGCGGGCGTGACCAGCTCGAGCGGGCGCCGGTCGAGCGTGCCCGATCCGCTGATCCGGTAGCGGTTCGGGGCGATCTCGGCGACCGCGTCGAAGGAGAAGCCACGGCCGCGCGAGCCCGCGATGCGGATCCGCGCCTGGCCGGTACCGCCGCGCAAGCTCGCCTGCGCATCGAGGCTGGCGATCGAGAGCGGCCCCCGGCTCACCCCGCGCGCGACGATTCGGCCTTCGATCGACGTGCCGCCCGGATCGAGCAGCACCACGCCCTCGATCGTCCCGCGGCGGATGACGATCGGCGGCGGCCCGACGAAGCGGGCGTCGGTGGCGGTGAGGTTGACCCCGATCCGCTGGTTGCCGCCGACCGGATTGAAGAGGAGCGTTCCGTCCAGCCCGCCGCCCGCCACCGTGAGCCGGCCGGTGAAGCCGCCCGGATCGGAGCGCAGCGCGCCGGTGGCATGAGTCCCCGAGACGTTGAGCGCGGCGACCTGGATGATCGCGTTCTGACCCTGCGGAAGCAGGATGTTACCCGTTCCGTTGAACGGCCCGAGCGTCGATCCGCCCTCGGCGCGCCAGGCGAAGCCGGTTGGATTGGGCTCGAGGTTGAGCAGCACGTCGGTCAGGCCGAGCGAAGTGACCGGGCGCTCGAAGCGCGCGGTGATGCGCGGCCGCTCGATCCGGCCGTCGAGCGCGAGCCTCAGCGGCCCGTAATCGGCGTGGCGCCCGGCCCCTTCGAACTGGAAGGTGCCGTCGATCCGCCGGATGCCGCTCCCGGCCAGAGACAGCTTGGGCGCGATCAGGCGCAGATTGGTGAAGCGGATGATCCGGTCGGGGCCGCGCGTCAGCTGTGTCTCCAGCCGCGGCAGTCCGCCCGCCACCCAGAGCAGGAAGCGGTTGTCGAGCCGCCGCACCCAGGCCTTGGCGGTCCCGGTCACCATCGTCCCGCGCCCGCCCGGCCCGGGCACCGCGCGCAGCTCGGAGAGCACGTCGACCACGCCGAAGCCGGGGATGGTGTAGGTCCGCATGCCCCCCACCATCGTCACCGCATAGACGCCGCTGCGCAGGTCGACGGACAGGCTGAGTAGGCCGCGCAGCTTGTCCGAGGTCAGCATGAGATTGTCGCCGCTGAGGCGCTGGGCGGTGACGTCGAGAATGCCCTGAACCCGCAGATTGGCGAGGATGCCGCCGGCGACGTCGCCGACGCCGGTTTCCCCCACGTCGTCCGCATGTGGAACTTCATCCCCGAACTCCACGACACGCTCGACAACGGCGAAGACCGCTACATGGCCTTCAACGCAGGCCGCCACGACGCCATGAGCATGCGGTTC
>DASQJU010000285.1:0-4316 GCA_035630915.1 Allosphingosinicella sp. | reverse complement strand
CCACGCTTTGGTTCACGCCGCATTGGTCACCCTGATCACCTGCCTCGTCGTGCGGGCAATGGCGCCGACGGACCTGATCGGTACCATCCTCGCGCTGGCGGCGGCGGCGATCGCCTCGGCGTTCGCCTCGGCGACCGTGATCGGCCTCTATCTGTGGTTCTGCCTGTCGGTGTTCGGGATCCACTGGGGCCATTTCTCGTCGCTCGCCATCCAGGGCTACAAATCCTTCCTGCGCCTCCACATCGACGGCGAGGGCGTGCTCACCGTCCACCCGATCGGGCTGACCAAGGTCCCGTCCGATCGCGGCCGGCGCTCCGGGCGGCCGCCCGACCTCGATCCGCACCTGATTGAGCCGCCGATCAGGATCGCGCCATGAAGCGCCTTTCGAAGCCGCTGTCGGCGATCGACGCCCGCTACGACGCGATCGTCGTCGGCTCCGGCTATGGCGGCGGAATCGCGGCCTCGCGGCTGGCGCGGATGGGCTACCGCGTGGCTTTGCTCGAGCGGGGCGAGGAGCTCCATCCCGGCGAATATCCGGACACCGCGGCCAAGGGCCTCGAGCACGCCCAGATCGACGCGCCGGGCGTGCGCAAGGGCAAAGGCAACGAGCTCTACGACCTTCGCGTCAACCCCGAGATGAACGTGCTGATCGGCTGCGGGCTCGGCGGCACCTCGCTGATCAACGCCAACGTCGCGCTCAAGGCCGACAAGCGGGTGTTCGACGATCCGCTCTGGCCGCGAAGCCTCGCCGACGCCGACCTCGAGGAAGGCTATGCCCGCGCCACGGCGATGCTGAAGCCGCGTCCCTATCCGGGCCCAAGCGGCGGCTGGCCCGGCCTCAACAAGGTGCGCGCGATGGAGAAGGCGGCGGACGCCTTCGGGGTGCCGCTGAGCATGCCGCCGCTCAACGTCAGCTTCGAGGCGGGGCACAATCCGGCCGGCGTCTGGCAGCCCGCCTGCAACCTGTGCGGCGACTGCTGCTCAGGCTGCAACACGGGCGCCAAGAGCACCACCTTGATGAACTATCTGCCCGACGCCGAGGCGCGCGGCGCCGAGATCTTCTGCGGCGCGCAGGTCCGCTTCGTGGAGAAGCTCGACGATGGCGCCTGGAGCGTCGCCTACGATCCGGTCGCGGTCGGTCGAGCCAATTTCGAGGTCGAGCCGCTGCGCCTGTGCGCCGACATCGTCGTGCTCGCCGCCGGCACGCTCGGCTCGACCGAGATCCTGCTGCGCTCGCGCGCCCGGGGCCTGGCTTTGTCGAGCGCGCTCGGCAGCCGGTTCAGCGGCAACGGCGACGCGCTCGCCTTCGGCTACAATAACGACCAGCCGATCGACGGCATCGGCTTCGGCTGGCGCGCCGCCGCCTACAAATGGGACGCGCCGGGCGAGGGCGCGCGACCCGTCGGCCCGACGATCGCCGGCCTGATCGACCTGCGCGCGGCCGATGCAGGCGCGGCGAATGTCGAGCACGGCATGGTGATCGAGGAAGGCGCGATCCCCGGCGCGATGGCGAATTTGATGCCGGGAATCATGTCCGCCGGCGCCGCCGCCTTCGGACGCGATACCGACCCTGGCGACTTGCTCTCCGAGAAAGCGCGCGAGGTCGAGAGCCTGGCGCGCGGCCCCTATCACGGCGCCGTCAACCATACCCAGACCTTCCTCGTCATGTCGCACGACGGCCCCGGCGGCGGCACGATGGAGCTGGACGGGAATGATCGCCTGCGGATCAGATGGCCCGGCGCCGGCGAACTGCCCGGCTACCAGCGGGTCGCGGCCAACCTCGAAAAGTCGGTCAAGGCGACCGGCGGGACCTACGTCCCGAACCCGATCTGGACCGAGCTGCTTCAGCACCGGCTGGTGACCGTCCATCCCCTCGGCGGCTGCCCAATGGCCGAAGATGCCGCCGCAGGCGTCGTCGACGCCGATTGCCGGGTCTATGACGGGCGCGAAGGCAATGCCGTCCATACCGGCCTCTACGTCTGCGACGGGGCGGTGATGCCGCGCTCGCTCGGCGTCAATCCGCTGCTCACGATCAGCGCCGTGGCCGAACGGGCGATGATCAAATTGTCGAAGGGTGCGGACAAGCCGATCGACATGACCCCCGCCGCGCCGCGAGACGACAAAGCGGTCGGGGCCCCGAGCGTCGGCGTCCGCTTCACCGAGAAGATGGCGGGGACGGCGACGCCGGAGGGGGGCGGAGCACGTTCGGACCTGTCGTTTGTCGTCACCGTGATCGCGCCCGACGTCGATCGATTGATCGCCGAAAAGGAGCATGAGGCCGATCTGATCGGCACGGTCGACATGCCGGCTTTGTCGGCCGAGCCGCTGACGGTCGAGGGCGGCCGCTGGAACCTGTTCACAGAGGCGATGGACCGGGTCGACACCAAGCAGATGGTCTACCGGATGCCGCTCGTCACCGCGGACGGCAAGGAGCGTTTCCATTTCTTTGGCCGCAAGGTGGTCCACAACGACAAGATGGGCTTCGACCTGTGGCAGGACACCACCACCCTGTTCGTCACGATCCGCAAGGATGGCGAGGAGGGCGATCCGATCTTCACCGGCGAACTCCACATCGCTCCGCTCGACTTCCTCCGCCAGATCGAGACGATGACCGTCACCGGCGCGCCCAATCTGGCGGTGCGCGCGAAGACGCTGGCGAAGTTCGGCGCCTTCTTCGGCGGGCGGTTGTTCGAAAGCTTCGGCGGCCCGTTCGCGCGCGCCTCGCTCTACGATGAGGACGCGATCCGGGTGAAAAGGCCGCTGCGCGCCGGCACGCCCGAAATCCACCATTTCGACACGTCGGACGGCAAGACGCTGCGCCTGACCCGCTACAAGGGCGGCGACAAAGGGCCGGTGATCTTCTCCCACGGTCTCGGCGTCTCCAGCCTGATCTTCACCATCGACACGATCGACACGTCGATGCTCGAATATCTCTACGCGGGCGGCTTCGATTGCTGGCTGCTCGATTACCGCGCGAGCATCGACCTGCCCTATGCGCGGGAGCAATTCACCGCCGACGACGTCGCCGACAAGGATTATCCCGCGGCGATCGCCGAGGTGATGCGGCTGACCGGCGCGCCCTCGGTCCAGTTCGTCGGCCATTGCTACGGCGCGATGAGCTTCGCGATGGCGATGCTTGGCGGGCTCAAGCACGTGCGCTCGGTCGTGATCTCGCAGATCGCCGGCCATGCCGACGTACCCTTCTTCACTCAGCGCATGCTCGCTTATCTGCGCGCGCCCGATCTGATGGCGCTGGGCGGGGTCAAACTGCTCGACGCGCGGGCGACGACGAAGCGCAACTTCCTGTCGCGCGCGATCGACGGCTTCATCCGCTTTCTCTACCCGATGCACCCGGACGAACGCACCCGCTCGATCACGTCCTTGCGCATCGTCGCGCTCTACGGCCCGCTCTACCGGCTCGACCGGCTCAACCAGCCGACGCTCGACGCGATGCCGGAGATGTTCGGCAAGGCCAATATCTCGGCCTTCCGCCAGCTCGCCAACATCGCCCGCAAGGGCCGCGTCGTCCGCGCCGACGGCGCCGAGCTGGTCAATGACGCCAATCTCGCGAACTGGGCGGTCCCGACCCTGTTCGTCCACGGCGCGCTCAACCGTGCTTTCCTGCCGACCGGCACGGTCAAGACGATGGCCGAACTGGCCCGGGTCAACGGGGCGGGCCTCTACGACCGCGTCGAAATCCCGGCGACCGGCCATATCGACTGCATTTTCGGCAAGGACGCCGCCCGGACCGTCTATCCGGCAATCCTCGCCCATCTCGACAAGACGGCGACCGACTAGCCGCGTCACGTCATTCCAGCGAAAGCTGGAATCTCTCTGTTCTTCGTCGCCTGGCAAAGAAAAGCGGGATTCCAGCTTTCGCTGGAATGACGAAGTTTGGGCAACCGCCTCCCTCAACCAGCGTTGGCGGGGCATGAGGATCGCGACCTTCAACGTCAACGGGATCAACGGGCGGCTCGAGCGGCTGCTCGAATGGCTCGAGGAGGACGCACCCGACGTCGCCTGCCTGCAGGAGCTGAAGGCGCCCGAGGAGCGCTTCCCCGAGGCGGCGATCGAAAAGGCCGGCTACGGCGCGATCTGGCACGGGCAGAAGAGCTGGAACGGCGTGGCCATCCTCGCCCGGGGCTGCGAGCCGGTCGAGACGCATCGCGGCCTACCGGGAGATCCGGAGGATCTGCAGTCGCGCTACATCGAAGCGGCGGTGAACGGCGTGCTGATCGGCTGCCTCTATCTGCCCAACGGCAATCCGGTCGGCAGCGCGAAGTTCGCCTACAAGCTGAAATGGATGGAGCGCTTCA
>DASQJU010000284.1:0-5621 GCA_035630915.1 Allosphingosinicella sp. | reverse complement strand
CGGTTTGCTTTCTCAAGTATATAATTGCCAAATTGGACGCCAATTCTTGGTGTAATTCGCCGCGAGTTGGGACTCGTAAATCTGAGGTTCAGGCACCAATCTGTCAGAAATGGCGGATTTGCGCCATTTTCTGCACTTGGCATGGGCGATGCAAATCCTTTGGCATGACCGCGGGATGGTCCCACGGTCGACTGAAGGAGACTAGAAATGACGCTTTCCATCCACAGCCTGCAGACGATGGCTTTCTCGCTCATCGGTGCGCTCGTTGCTTCGAGCCTGTTCCTTTCCGCGGCGATCGGCCCGGTTCCGGTCATCTAATGATCGGACCGGTCCGGTCCCCCGGACTTTTCCAACCCTCATTTCGGATTTGAGACGATGAACAGCAGCTACGCCCTCGACAAGAGCAACGCCAAGGTTCTCGGTGTCTGCGCCGGCCTCGCCCGCTCGACCGGCTGGGACCCGCTCGCCATCCGCCTTGGCGCGGTCGCGGCGACCCTGTTGCTGCTCGGCCCGGTCGCGCTCGTCCTCTATTTCGCGGCCGCCCTTTTGGCCGAAAGCCGCTAGGCCATGGGCCGGCTGATCCTGATGCGCCTTGCCGAGGTCGCGCCGATGATGGTCGCGCTCGGCCCGGTCGCGGGGGCCACCTGCGTCCTGGCGGCCTGCCTCGCCGACCTGCGCGCCGCCGTCCGCGCCTAGCCGATCGGCAGGAACAGGCCGAGGATCGCAATCGCCAGCGCAACCGCCGAGACGATCAGCGCCACCCGCGCCAGCTGCGCCGCCTGCCTGCCCTCGTCGTCCACGACGCCTCTCCTCATTCCCCGCACGCGCCATCCTGACAGCGCCGTCGCGCGCCTCTATCACCGTCGCCGGGGCGCCGGGCAAGAGCGCCGGAGGGGATGATGGCCAAAGCCGCAACGCCGTTCTGGCGCACGCTCTATTTCTGGGTGTTGGTCGCGATCGCGGCCGGCGCCTTGCTCGGCTGGCTGTCGCCGGAGATGGGTCGCGCGATGAAGCCGCTCGGCGACGGGTTCATCCGGCTGGTCAAGATGATCATCACCCCGGTCATCTTCCTCACCGTCGTCACCGGAATCGCCGGCATGGCCGATCTCAAGGCGTTCGGCCGGGTCGGCGCCAAGGCGATGGCCTATTTCCTCACCGTCTCGACCTTCGCGCTGGCGCTCGGCCTCGTCGTCGCCAACGTCGTCCGTCCGGGCGCCGGCCTCGGCGTCGATCCCGCCACGCTCAACGGCGCGTCGGTCTCGACCTATGTCAGCCAGGCGCACGAGCAGAGCGTCACCGGCTTCCTGCTCAAAATCATACCCGACACGCTCGCCAGCGCTTTGACCGGGGGCGAGATCCTCCAGGTCCTGCTCGTCGCCATCCTGTTCGGCATCGCGCTGGCGCAGCTGGGCGCGCGCGGCGAGCGGCTGCTCGACCTGCTGCAGGTCCTGACCGCGGTCGTCTTCCGGATCGTGCATATCCTGATGTACGCGGCGCCGGTCGGCGCGTTCGGCGCGATGGCCTTCACCATCGGCCAATATGGGATCGGCACGCTCGCCAATCTCGCCGCCCTCGTCGCGACCTTCTACGCGACCGCCTTGCTGTTCGTGATCGTCGTGCTCGGGCTGATTGCCCGCGCGGCCGGCTTCTCGGTCTTCTCGCTCGCGGGCTACATCAAGGACGAGCTACTGCTGGTGCTCGGCACCTCCTCGTCGGAGAGCGCGCTGCCGCTGTTGATGGAGAAGCTCGAGCGCGCCGGCTGCCCCAAGCCGATCGTCGGCCTGGTCGTCCCGGCCGGCTATTCGTTCAACCTCGACGGCACCAACATCTACATGTCGCTCGCCGCTTTGTTCATCGCGCAAGCTTGCGGAATCGAATTGTCGTTCGGGGACCAGCTGCTGCTGATGGCGGTGGCGATCCTCTCGTCCAAGGGCGCGGCAGGGGTCACCGGCTCGGGCTTCATCGTCCTCGCCGCCACCTTGTCGGTGCTGCCCGCGATCCCCGTCGCCGGCATGGCCCTGATCCTCGGCATCGACCGGTTCATGAGTGAGTGCCGCAGCCTGACCAACTTCGTCGGCAATGCGGTGGCGACGATCGTCGTTGCCCGCTGGGAGGGAGCGGTGGAGCCAGCCCAACTCGCCGCAGCCTTCCGCGGCGAAGGGGCCGAGCTGACCGAGGCGGAAAGCGACGCGCTGCAGATCGCAGGCGTCAGCGACGTTCAGCCGCGACGGTGAGGCATCAGCGCGCGGCGTACGCGCAACGAGCGCACGGCGAGCCGCACCTCCCACAGGAAGAGCAGCAGGCCGAGGATCAGCAACAGCATGGTCAGCACGAACAGCCAGGCGATCGGCCGCCCGATCGCGGCGTCGGCGAGGTTGGCGGTGAACATCAAAGCCACCGTGACGCAGACGAACAAAGCCGCCGCGGTGCAGGCCGAGAGCGAGAGGTTGACCACCGTCATCCGCTGATCGAGCAATTGCAGCTCGGCGGTGGCGGCGTTGCGTGTTTCCTCGTCGAACGAGGCGAAGTCCCGCTCGAGGCTGCGCGCCCGCTCGACCACCCGCGCCAGGCGTCCGGCGAGCACGTTGAGGATCGAGCCGATGCCGGCGAGCAGAAAGACGGGCGCGACTGCCAGCTGGATCTGGTGGGCGATGGTCGAGACGGCGGGGCCGGGGTCCAGGACCAATTTACGGCCCCATATCTTCGGCGCTGCAGCCCGCGCTGCCCGGGCTCCGCCAGCAGCGCAGCGCGGCCTCGACCGCGGCCTGGGTCGGCGGCGGGCCGTCGGCGAAGGCGAATTCGATGATCAGCGCGCCAGGCTGCTCCTCCGCATCGTCGTAGATATTGGGCTCGGCCGCACCTTCGGCATTGCGCACCAGCAGGCGGCGGTAACGGGAGAGGTTGGCGGGGCGAACGACGCCCGAGGCGCACAAATGCGAAGCAGCTGCGGCGAAGACGGTGCCGGTCTGCTGCGCCGAGGCGGCGCCGTCTTGGCGCTCGGCGGCGGTGAAGCTCTGGGCGTCGGCCGACGCCGGCAGAGAGATGCGGCAGGCTGCCGCCCCACCACGCGGCTGGGCCGATTGACCCGGCGCCACGGCGACGAGGCCCGCAAAGGCAAGGCCAATAAGGGCGATACGCATGTCCACTCTCCCCAGCCGAAGGGCTTCGCACAGACTAGCACCGGCCCGGGTCAGCGCCAATGGCGGCTGGCGGCGTCCGGCCTTTGCGCCTATCGTGCGGTCGCATTCAGCCAGGGAGTTTTCGCTCATGCGTCTCGGTCTCGCTTTCGCCGCGCTGGTGCTGGCCCTCATCCCGTCCGCCGCGATCCCGGCCTTGCCGGTCGGCGCGGCGGCGCCCGATTTCACGACCTCCGGCGCGCTGGCCGGGCGCCCGTTCCGGCTTCGCCTGCGCGAGCAGCTGCGCCACGGCCCGGTCGTCCTCTATTTCTATCCGCGCGCCTTCACCGAGGGCTGCACGCTCGAAGCCCATGCCTTCTCCGAGGCGGCGGCCGAATTCCGCCAGCTCGGCGCGCGCGTCGTCGGCATGTCGGCGGACGATTACGACACGCTGCGACGCTTCTCGGTCGAGGCCTGCCGCAACGCCTTTCCCGTCGCCACCGCCACGCCCGAGACGATCCGCGCCTATGACGTGCTGCTGCGCGCCGGGGCGCCGGTGACCAACCGCACCTCGTTCGTGATCGCCCCCGATGGGCATATCATCTACGCTTATTCCGATCTCGACTATCGCAACCACGTGACCAACACGCTCGCCGCGGTGCGCGAATGGCGGGCGGCGCAGCAGCGCAGGCGCCACTGACGTTTGGGGCGGCGCACATGCGCTTTGAGGACAAGACGATCTGGGTGACCGGGGCGTCCTCCGGCATCGGGGGCGCGCTCGCCGAGGCCTTTTTGGCGGAAGGCGCGGCCCTCATCCTCTCGGGCCGCCGCCGCGAAGCGCTGGAGAAGATCGGCGGCGACACGCTGGTTCTCCCGTTCGAAGCGACCGACTGGGCGGCGTTGCCGGCGGCAGTCGAGGTCGCCTGGGGCTGGCGCGGCGGGGTCGACATTCTCGTCAACAATGCCGGGATCAGCCAGCGCAGCCTCGCCGTCGACACCGCGCCGGAGGTCTACCGGACGCTGCTCGAGACCGATTTGCTGGCCCCGATCTGGCTGACCCAGCTGCTGCTGCCGCATATGGTGGCGCGGAGGAGCGGCCATATCGTTGCGATCAGTTCGGTCGCCGGGCGGCTCGGGCCGGTGCTTCGAACCGGCTATGCCGCCGCGAAGCACGGCCTGATCGGCTATTGCGATTCGCTTCGGGCCGAGGTCGAGGCCGCCTACGGGATCAAGGTGACGACCGTCCTTCCGGGATCGGTGCGCACCGCGGTCGCCGCCAACGCGCTCCAGAGCGACGGCAAGCCGCGCGGCCACTCCGACGCCAATATCGACGCCGGCATGGACCCGGCCGAATGCGCGCGGCGCATCCTCGACGCGGTCGCCGCCGGGATGCGCGAACTCGTCGTTGCCGAGGGCGCGGAGGCGTTCGCCGCAGGGCTGCGCTGGCAGGATCCGGAGCGTCTGTTCGATCTGCTCGCCGCCGAGGGCAAAAGGCTCGCGGACGAGCGCGAACAAGGCCGCCCGCCCGATCCCGCCCCGGTCGATCGAACCCTGTCCTGATGCTGGAGCGGTTCGTGGCGGCGCAGCACGGCGTCCACGAACGGGCGCTCGCCGAATTGCGGAGCGGGCGCAAGCAAACGCACTGGATGTGGTTCGTCTTCCCGCAGCTTGCCGGCCTGGGCCGGAGCGAGACGGCGCGCTTCTACGGTATCGCCTCGGCGCAGGAGGCACGCGCCTATCTCGCCCACCCTTTGCTCGGCAAGAGGCTGCGCGACTGCGCGGAGGCCCTGCTTCCCCATCGCGGCAGCCGGCCAGAGGCGATCCTGGGCCCGATCGACGCGATCAAGCTCAAATCCTCGATGACCCTGTTCGCGGCGGTGGCCGACGATCCCGCGCCGTTCGCGACGGTGCTGGACGCCTTCTTCGGCGGCGCGCGTGACGCCGCGACGCTCAATCTGCTCGATGGCTGACGGCCTGAGGCTCGACAAGTTCCTCTGGTTCGCGCGGATCGTGAAGACCCGCGCGCTGGCGCAGGAGTTGGCCGAGAAGGGCCGCCTGCGACTCAACGGCCGCGTCGTTGACCGCGCTCATGCCGCAGTCCGGCCGGGCGACGTCTTGAGCTTCGCATTGCGCGGGCAGGTGCGCGTGCTCAGGATCGAGGCGCTGCCCGCCCGGCGCGGTCCGCCGGCCGAGGCGCGGCTCCACTATTGCGAATTGACGAGCGAAGCCGGCCAAGCCTAGTGAAGCGGCCTCGGGGAAGAGAGAGAAGCCAATGACCTACGTCGTGACCGATGCCTGCATCCGCTGCAAATATATGGACTGCGTCGAGGTCTGCCCCGTCGATTGCTTCTACGAGGGCGAGAATATGCTCGTCATCAACCCGTCCGAGTGCATCGATTGCGGCGTGTGCGAACCCGAATGCCCGGCCGAGGCGATCTTGCCCGATACCGAAAGCGGGCTCGAGCAGTGGCTCGAACTCAATACCAAGTTTTCCGCCGAATGGCC
>DASQJU010000283.1:0-4063 GCA_035630915.1 Allosphingosinicella sp. | reverse complement strand
CGGAGGCTTCACATTCCGAATGGTCCCAAAGGTCGCGGTGACCATGGCGGAACGGAGCCGTTCGGGATTCGACGGACGCACGATGAGGCATTCCGCCACGCGTACACGCGTCGACAGGCTGTAGGAAAGCAAAAAGAACGGAGAGGGAACGATCGTCGATGGAGCTCTATCTGGGGGCAACGATCGTCGAAGCGCGCGTTCCATTGGCGCCGAGGCGATCGGCCCAATCGGAATCGGGAACGACGTTCAGCGCGCCCAGCAGCCAGTACATCATCAAGGCCGCGAGCAGAGTGAGGTCCCAGCGGCGCTTGCGCGTGAACAGGAGCAGGATCAGCGGACCGAAATAAGCTCCCTGCCAATAGAAGAACCAGCCGTCATTCCACGCCGGCAGGAGTCGCATAAGATTGCGCGCGAGAACGAACGAATCGATGGCGAGCAAACCGCCGAGCACCCAGCGCTTGCGCGCCCAATAATGCGCGTCGAGATTTGTCCATCCCTCGGCGTTCCGCGGGAAAACGAGCCCCGCAGTCAGGAAGTAGGTGATACCAAGGGCGGTCGAGACGATCGTCGTGGGCCAGGTGACTTCCAGGACGTCCCTCATCGACCATAGCCACATCCAGAACGACGTCACGTCGAGCAGGACGATCACGGCCAGCATCGGGGTGAGCAACCCGATCGGCCGCCGCGAATGCGCATCGATCGCATCCGCGAGCTTCACCGAGACCTCCGCGACGATCAGGCCGAGAAGGATGCCGTAAAATCCGGCCAGAAACTCGAAATCCCCCATCCACGCGCCCCCTTTTGGATGGGAGGATGGCAGAGCCGCGCCCAAAGAAAAAGCCCGGCAAAGCCGGGCTGGGTGGGAGCCGGAACGACCCGGCACATAAACTCGTTACGGCTGCTTCCTTCCGGACCTGACCGGGTTGGCGAGAGCGCCGTCCGCCCGACTCCCGCGCGCCATATGTGGCCGCGGCGGGGATTTGGCAAGGTTCGCGCTCCCTCTCCCCATGGGAAAGGGCTGGGGTGAGGGGATCGGACGCTGGAGGAAAGCCTCGGATTCAGTAACCCCTCACCCTACCCTCTCCCCATGGGAGAGGGATTCTAGACCGATCCCGTGGTGATGAACCGCGCGACCGAGGCGTGGATCTCGCTGCGGACCTCGGGCGTCGCAGCGCCGCCGCTGATGAAGCAGGCGATGACCAACGGCGGCTGACCCGGCGGAAGCGCGAACAAAACGTCGTTGTGCGCGCCGCTGGCGCCGGTGCCGGTCTTGTCCCCCATCCGCCACGACGCGGGCATGCCCGCGCGCAGCCGGTTCCGCCCGGTCGGCGAGCGGGCCATCCAGGAGGCAAGCTTGATCCGGTTGGGCTGGGTCAGCCGCTCGCCGAACAGGATCGAGCGGGTGAGGCGGAGCATCGCCGCGGGGGTGGTCGTGTCGCGCGGATCGCCCTCGACGTTGGAATTGAGGTCCATTTCGTAACGGTCGAGGCGAGTCTCGCGGTCGCCGTGGAGGCGGATGTATTCGGTCAGCGCGGCAGGACCGCCGAGCTTTCGGAGCAGCACGTTCGCCGCTGTATTGTCGCTGACCTCGAGAATCGCGCCGCAGAGCGCCTCAATCGACAGGCGGCCGGCGGCGATGCCGGCGCGCGTGACCGGCGAATTGTCGAGCAGGTCGGACTCGCCGAAGGCCAGCTCCTCCGCCAGAGTCCAGCGGCCGCGCTGCGCGCCTTCGAGCATCGCCGCGGCGAGCGGGAACTTGAAGGTCGAGCACATAGCGTAGCGCGAATCGGCGTCGAACAGGGTGCGGCCAGCGGAATCCATCGCCGCGACGCCGAGCCTTCCGCCGGGGCCGAGGCGGGCGCGAAGCGCCGTGAAGGCCTCGCGGGCGCCCTCCACCTGGGCGAGCGCCGAGCCGGCGACAGGCAACGCAGCGAGACCGAGAAGAAGAGAACGGCGATCGAGCATCAGCGCCCCTGCATGTTGTGAAATCCGCTTGGAATATGAATGGTTAGCTCGTCCAGCTCCTCGGTCAACCAGATCTGGCAGGCGAGGCGCGAGCGGCGGGTGACGTGCGCGGCGAGATCGAGCATGTCCTCCTCCTCCTCGCTGGCGCTGGGGAGCTTCGCGAAATCCTTAGCGGCGACGATCACGTGGCAGGTCGAGCAGGCCATCTGGCCCTCGCACGTGCCTTCGAGAGGCTGGCCGACATTCTGGGCAATGTCGAGCAGGCGCGAGCCCGCGGGCGCGAGCACCTCCATTTCCTCATTGCCGTCGGCGGAGACGAAGCGGACGAGCGTCATGCAGCAAACTTCAGCTGGCGTTCGGCGGCCTCGTTGATCAGGCCGAGGGCCGCGCTGAGCTCATCCTCGGTCGTGTAGCGGCCGAAGCCGAGGCGGATGCTGGCATGGGTCGCACGCTCGTCGAGGCCCATCGCTCGCAGCACATGGCTGGTCTTGCCCGAGCCGCTGCCGCAGGCGCTGCCGAGGCTGAAGGCAACCTCGCGGACGTCGGAGAGCAGGCGGACCGCATTCACCCCGTCGCGGCGGACGTTGAGATTGCCGCGATAACGATGCTGGGTCGAGCCGTTGACGGTCCAGCCGGCGAGCAGCTCGATCGCCACATCCCACAGATGCGCGACATGGGCGGCGTCTTGCTCACGCCGCTCCGCCGCCAGGCGCGCGGCCGCCGCGAACCCGGCCACCAAGGCCGGCGACACGGTGCCCGAACGCATGTTCTGCTCCTGCCCGCCGCCGAGCAGCAACGGCGCGAGCCGGAGCCCGTCGCGAACCCACAAGGCACCGATCCCCTTGGGCCCGTGAATCTTGTGCGCGCTTATCGCGATCAGATCCGGACCCTCCGGGATCGCAATCCGGCCATAGCCCTGCACCGCGTCGCATAGGAGCAGACTTCCTTTGGCGTGCGCGGCGGCGGCGTAATCGGCGACCGGCTGGATCGTGCCGACCTCGTTGTTGACCAGCATCAAAGCGACGACGCCCCGTTCGGGCAGGTCCGCCTCGTCGGACGGCGGCACGAGGCCGTCGGCGCCGACCGGGATCAGCGTCGCGCCCTCCTCCTCGAGGATCTGCAGCGCGCCGTGATGTTCGATCGCGCTCCCGGCAAGGCCGCCGGGAGCGAGGCGTGCGCCCGAGACCAAAGCCCAGTTGAGCGCCTCGGTCGCGCCCGAGGTGAAATAGACCCGGCCGCCCGGGGGCAGGAGCGCCGCCACCTGCTCGCGGGCCAGCTCGACCGCCGCGGCGGCGGCCCGGCCGGCGCGATACTGGCTTGACGGATTGGCGAAGCCGTCGCTTCCCGGGCCCGAGAGCCAGGGCAGCATCGCCTCGAGCGCTTCGGGCGCAAGCGGCGTGGTCGCCTGATAATCGAGATAATACATCGCCGCGCAGCATTTCCCGCGAGTTATTGCGAACGATTCGCAAAAGTTGCGAAACGAGACCGATCTCTATATAGGCCGCTCCGCGCCGCCGCCACCATCCTGCACAGCCCCTCTTTTTCCGGATCGAACCCACCATGCCCGAAGTTATCTTTCCAGGGCCCGAGGGCCGCCTCGAAGGCCGTTTCAGCCCGGGCCCGCGCCCGCGTGCCCCGGTCGCCCTGATCCTCCACCCGCACCCGCAGGGCGGCGGCACGATGAACAACGCCATCGTGCTGGCGCTCTACAAGACCTTCGTGCGGCGCGGCTTCGCCACCTTGCGCTTCAACTTCCGCGGCGTCGGCAAGAGCCAGAGCGTGTTCGACAACGGCATCGGCGAGCTTAGCGACGCGGCGAGCGCGCTCGACTGGGTGCAGTCGATCCATCCCGAGGCGGAGACGACCTGGATCGCCGGCTTCTCGTTCGGCGCGTGGATCGGCATGCAGCTCCTGATGCGCCGCCCCGAGGCGCGCGGCTTCATCTCGATCGCGCCGCCGGCGAACATGTACGATTTCTCGTTCCTCGCCCCCTGCCCCTCTTCGGGCATCATCATCCAGGGCGAGGCCGACGAGGTGGTGACCCCGCTGGCGACCCAGAAGCTGGTCGACAAGCTGCGCACCCAGCGCCACATCACGA
>DASQJU010000282.1:0-4945 GCA_035630915.1 Allosphingosinicella sp. | reverse complement strand
GTCACCCGCCATGTCGGCCCCGCCTTCGCGCGCGCAATGCGCCCTTGGGTCCTGGGCGCCTGGATCTTCCTGACGCTCGGGATCACCGCCGGCTCCTACTGGGCCTATTACGAGCTCGGCTGGGGCGGCTGGTGGTTCTGGGACCCGGTCGAGAACGCCTCGCTCATGCCCTGGCTCGCCGCCACCGCCTTGCTCCACAGCGTGACCGTGCTGGCGACTCGCGATGGCCTCCGCGCCTGGACGGTGATGCTCGCCGTGGTCGCCTTCTCGATGTCCATGATCGGCACCTTCCTGGTCCGCTCGGGCATCCTCACCAGCGTCCACGCCTTCGCCGTCGATCCGCGGCGCGGCGCGTTCATCCTCGTCCTGCTGCTGCTCTACATCGGCGGCGCGCTGGCGCTCTACGCGCTGCGCGTGGGCACGGTGAAGGAGGGCTCGCGCTTCGATTTCGTCAGCAGGGAAGGGGCGCTGGTCGCCAACAACCTGCTCCTTTCGGCGGCGCTGGGCGTGGTCTTCGTCGGCACCATCTACCCGCTCGCCGTCGAGGCGGCGACGGGCGAGAAGCTTTCCGTCGGGCCGCCTTATTTCAACAGCGCCGTCGGGCCGATCGCGCTGCTGCTCGTCGTCATCATGGCGGCGGGGCCGCTGCTGCGCTGGCGGCGCGACGCGGCGCGGGCGCTGGTCGGGCGGATCGCGCTGCCGGTGCTGATCTCCGCGGCCGCCGCTTTGGCCGTGGTGCTGCTCGCGCCGGGCACGCGCATCCTGCCCTTTCTGGGGCTGGTCCTCGCCCTCGGCGTTGCGGCGGCGAGCGTGGCGCCGCTGTGGAAGCGCAACCTCAGGCGGACGCCGCTCTTCACTTACGGCATGGTCGTCGCCCATCTCGGCATCGCCGTGGCGCTGGCCGGCATGGCCTGCGAGAGCGCCTTCACGACCGAGACTCTGGTCGCGGCGAGCCCGGGGCAAATTGTCAGCGCGGGGCCGTTCGCCGTGCGCTTCGAGGGCGTCGAGCCGGTCGCCGGCCCGAACTGGACCGCGGTCGAAGCCCGCTTGCATGCGACCCGCGGCGGATCCTCCTATGAAATGAGACCGCAGGCGCGGATGTTCAGCGCCCCGCCGACGCCGACGTCCGAGGCCGCGATCGAGACGGTGATTGACGGCCAGCTCTACGTCGCGCTCGGCGAGGCGGACCAGCAGGGCCGCTGGCAGCTGCGCCTGTGGTGGAAGCCGATGGTCACCCTGATCTGGCTCGGTGGCGCGATGATCGCTCTGGGCGGCTTCCTGTCGCTGCTCGGCCGGCTGCTGCGCGAGCGGCGCGGAGCGGTTCGGGAGGCGCTGGCATGAAGCGCCTCATCCTCTGGGTCCCGCTCGGGCTGTTCGTCGCCTTCCTCGCGGTCGTGGCGGCCGGGCTCTACGCGCCGGCCGAGCGCGAGATCCATTCCGCTTTGATCGGCCAGCCGGTGCCCGAGTTCAGCCTCGCCGCGGGCGCCGCGGGCAAGCCCGGCCTGTCCAGCGCCGACCTGCGCCAAGGGCGGCCCCACCTCGTCAACGTCTTCGCCAGCTGGTGCCTGCCCTGCCGGGTCGAGGCGCCGCAGCTGGCGGCCCTGTCGGCGCGCGGAGTCCCGATCGTCGGCATCGCCGTCCGCGATCGGCCCGAGGACCTCGCCCGCTTCCTCGCCAGCTACGGCAACCCGTTCCAGGCGATCGGATCGGACAGCGACCGGCGGGTGCAGATCGAGCTCGGCTCCGCCGGCGTTCCGGAAACCTTCGTCGTCGACGGGCAGGGGATCATCCGCCACCAGCATATCGGCGCGATCACCGACGGCGACATGGCCGCGATCCTCGCCGCCTATGAGGCCGCGCGATGAGGCTGGGACGCACCCGTTTGCGTGCTCCTGCGAAAGCAGGAGCCCAGTCCGGCCGCTCCACTGGGCTCCTGCATTCGCAGGAGCACAACTGGCTGGCGGTGCTGGCGGCGTTCCTGGCAGCGGTGACGGCCGCGCCCGCTTTGGCCGATTCCTCGCTGCCGCCGGCGGCGCTGGCCAACACCCAGCTGCCCGACCCGCGCCAGGAGCGGCAGGCCAAGGCGCTGATGGAGGAGATACGCTGCCTCGTCTGCCAGGGGCAGTCGATCGCCGACAGCGACGCGGAAATGGCGGGTGACATGCGCGCGCTGATCCGCAGCCGGATCCAGCGCGGCGAAAGCCCGGAAGCGATCCGCGCCTGGTTGATCCAGCGCTACGGCAATTGGGTGAGCTACGACCCGCCGCTCGAGCCGGTGACCTGGCCGCTCTGGGGGCTGCCGATCCTGCTGATTCTCGCCGGGCTTTGGCTTGCGCGCGGGCGCTTCAAGCGGAGGGCGCGGTGACGGGCTGGATCCTCATGGCCGTGCTGACGCTCGTGACCGGTGGCGGGCTGTTCGTCTTTGTCCGGCGCGACAAGGGCGCGCTCCAGTTCACCGCCGCGGCGCTGCTGCTCGCGCTCGCCGGTTACAGCTGGCAGGGCCATCCCGGCTTCGGCGGCGCGCCCAAGTCCGCGCCGGACCATGTCGAGCTGCCCGACACCGAGTTCGCCAAGGCGCGCGGCGACATGCTCGGGCGGTTCGACCAGGCCTCGGCCTGGCTCAACATGGCCGACAGCTTCCAGCGGCGTGGCAATACCCAATTGGCGGCCGAGTTGCTGCAGGGCGCCGTTCAACGCACGCCCGGCAACCCCGATTTGTGGGTCGGCTACGGCAACGCGCTGGTGCTGCACGGCGGCGGGATGATGAGCCCGGCCGCCCAGCTCGCCTTCCAGCGCGCCGCGGACCTCGCCCCCGGCCATCCCGCGCCGCGCTTCTTCTACGGCCTCGCGCTGGCCCAGGGCGGCGATTATGCGGGCGCCGAGCGGATCTGGCGCGAGATCGTCGCCAACGCCCCGCCCGACGCCGAATATCGCCGGATCGTGGAGGAACGGCTGCGCGCGATCGAAGAGGCGCGGGCCGCGGGGCAGATTCCCCGTTAGGCCGGTTCGAACGCGAGGCCGAGGGCGTCGGCCACCGCCTTGTGGCGGATCTTGCCGCCTGAGACGTTGAGGCCGGCGGCGAGGTGCGGGTCGGCTTTCATCGCCGCTTCAGCGCCCTGGTTGGCGAGCTTCAGAACGAATGGCAGGGTCGCATTGTTGAGCGCGAAGGCCGAGGTGCGGGCGACCGCGCCGGGCATGTTGGCGACGCAATAGTGGATCACGCCGTCGATCTCGTAGACCGGATCCGAGTGCGTGGTCGGCCGCGAGGTCTCGAAGCAGCCGCCCTGGTCGATCGAGATGTCGACCAGCACGGAGCCGCGCTTCATCGTCTTCAGCATCTCGCGGGTGACCAGCTTGGGCGCGGCAGCGCCGGGGATCAGCACGGCGCCGATCACCACTTCGGCCTTCTTCACCGCCTCGGCGATCGCCGCGCGCGAGGCGTAGGCGGTCTTGATCTGGCTGCCGAAGAACATGTCGAGCTCCGCCAGGCGCGCGTTCGAGATGTCATAGATGGTGACGTCGGCGCGCATGCCGACCGCCATCTGCGCCGCGTTGACGCCCGAGACTCCGCCGCCGAGAATCATCACCCGCGCCGGGGCGACTCCGGGGACGCCGCCGAGGAGCACCCCACGGCCGCCTTGCTCCTTCTCGAGATAGTGCGCGCCGACCTGGACCGACATCCGGCCCGCGACCTCGCTCATTGGCTTCAGAAGCGGCAGCGAGCCGTCATTGGCGGTCACCGTCTCATAGGCGATGCAGGTTGCGCCCGAGGCGAGCAGGCCCTTGGTCTGCTCGGGGTCGGGTGCGAGGTGGAGATATGTGAAGAGCAGGTGGCGCGGCTCGAGGAGAGCGATCTCCTGCGCCTGCGGCTCCTTCACCTTCACGATCATGTCCGACTGGGCGAAGACGTCGGCCGCGGTCGGCGCGATCGTGGCGCCGGCATCGATATAATCCTGGTCCGAAAAGTCGATGCCGAGCCCGGCTTTGGTCTCGACCACCACCTCGTGGCCGGCCTGGATCAGCTCCTTGACCGAGGCCGGGGTCAGCCCGACACGATATTCATGAACCTTGATCTCTTTCGGCACGCCGACGCGCATCTCGCTCTCCTGGGCTGATGATTTCGGCGGTCATATAACGAGCCAATATCGCTTTGTCGCCGTTGCGAAGCCACAGGCGCGGTGCTAAGCCCCGCGCCGCCTTGGCAGGGGCCTGGGCACACAGAAGGAAGTGGGACGTTTCCGTTCCTGACCGATGAACGATAGCCCAGCCCCAGAGGAGCCCGCCGCACCAACGGCCGGGCACCATCCCCAATCCAGCCTCGCGACGCTGGCCGTCTCGGCGGTCGGAATCGTCTTCGGCGACATCGGCACCAGCCCGATCTACGCGTTCCGCGAGACCTTCTCCGGCCATCACGAGCTGCCCAACGGTCAGGCCGAGATCCTCGGCGTGCTGAGCCTGATCTTCTGGTCGATGATGATCGTCGTGACGCTCAAGTACGTCGCGGTGATCATGCGCGCCGACAACAAGGGCGAGGGCGGCAGCCTGGCCCTGCTCGCACTGATCAACCGCAAGTCGGATTCCGGCAAGCGCAAGTGGACCAAGGGGATCGTGCTGCTCGGCGTGTTCGCCTGCGCGCTCTTCTACGGCGATTCGATGATCACCCCGGCCATCTCCGTCCTCTCGGCGGTTGAGGGGCTGACCACGGTCCAGGCGGGCTTCGAGCCCTATGTGGTGCCGATTGCGATCACGATCCTGGCCGGCCTGTTCGCGATTCAGGCGACGGGCACGGCGCGGGTCGGGGCTTTGTTCGGGCCGGTGATGATCGTCTATTTCGTGACGATCGCCGTGCTCGGAATCATCCATATCGTCGACGATCCGATGATTATCCTCCAGACGGTCAACCCGCTCAACGCCTTTCGCTTCTTCGCGAGCGACAAGCTCCATG
>DASQJU010000281.1:0-7600 GCA_035630915.1 Allosphingosinicella sp. | reverse complement strand
GAGGTGCTGCAGATGCTCGACGACGCCGCGGTGAGCTATCGCGTGATCCTCACCAAGGCGGACAAGATCAAGGCGAGCGCGCTGGCCGAGGTGACCGCCCGCACCGAGGAGGAAGCGCGAAAGCACCCCGCCGCCCACCCGGAGATCATCGCCACGTCGAGCGAGAAGGGCCTCGGCATGGACCGGCTGCGCGCCGCGGTGCTAGAGGCGGCCCTTCTGTGATTCCGTCATTCCCGCGAAAGCGGGAATCCCGCTTCTACCTTGAGGAAGCTGGACCCCCGCTTTCGCGGGGGTGACGAGAAAAAGGAGAGAGGCGCCTTGCTCAAGCTCATCATCGGCAACAAGGCCTATTCCTCCTGGTCGTTGAGGGGCTGGCTGGCGGTCAAGCAATCGGGCCTGCCGTTCCAGGAAATCACCGTGCCGATGTTCGACGAGGCGTGGGACAAGCGCACGCAGGGGCAGGAGTTCGCGCCGTCGGCCGGCAAGGTACCGATCCTGTGGGACGACAAGACGGTGATCTGGGACAGCCTCGCGATCATCGAATGGCTCGCCGACAAGACCGACCGCGCCCGCTACTGGCCGCGCGACGACGCCGCCCGCGGCATGGCCCGGTCGATGGCCGCCGAGATGCACTCCTCCTACGCGAATTTGCGCCGCGAGCTTTCGATGAACGTGCGCAAGACCTTCCCGACACCGGAACTCGGCGACGCGGTCAAGGGCGAGATCGTTCGCATCCTCGAGCTCTGGGCCCAGGCCCGCGCCCGCCACGGCGACGGCGGGCCCTACCTCTTCGGCACGTTCGGCGCGGCGGACATCATGTTCGCGCCCGTCGTCACCCGCTTCGTCACTTACGCCATCCCCGTCCCCCGCTTCGCCGCGGCCTATATGGAGACGATCCTCGACCATGCCTGGATGCAGGAATGGATCGACGCGGCGCAGGACGAGCCCTGGGTGATCGAGCAGTACGAAACGCCTCAGGCGTAGGGCGTCCCGTCCTTGTGGACGTAGCCGTCGGCCGTCCAGCGCATGTCGATATCCGAATAGCTGCCAGCCGTATCGTCTCCTGCGCTCAGGGCGATGAAGACGCAATCTGAGTCGCTGCGGTTGACGAGATGGTGGCCGTTGGCCACGCCTTTCGGCCAGGCCGCGCATTCGCCCGGGCGAAGGATTGTCTCGCCCTCGTCCTCGATCAGAACCGCTTCGCCCGAAAGCATGACGAGGAACTCGTCCTCTCCCTCGTGCCAATGGCGCTGCGACGACCAGGCGCCGGGCTTCAGCGTGACATGGCTGGCGCCGAGTTCCGTGAGTCCGGCGATCGCGCCGAGGCGGCGCTGCCAGCGCCCCTGGACCGGCTGGTCGAACGGCGGCGGATAGCCGGTACGGTTGGTCTGCGGGATTGCTTCGAGGTCCAGCTTGGGCATGGCGTTTGCTCCGGCGCGTGCTAGCGATGCGCCATGAATCCTAGCATCGACCCCGTTGACCTCGCCAGCCGTCTGATCGCCTGCCCGAGCATCACACCCGCCACCGGCGAGGTGTTCGACGTGCTCGAGCAAGCGTTGGCGGGCGCGGGCTTCGCGGTTCATCGCTTCACCCTCGGCGAGGCACCGGACGGGCCGGTCGAAAACCTGTTCGCGACGCGCGGGCATGGCGCCCCCCATTTCGCCTTCGCCGGCCATCTCGATGTGGTCCCGCCGGGCGAGGGCTGGGCGAGCGATCCCTTCACGCCGGAGATTAGCGGCGGCCTGCTTCACGGGCGCGGCGCGGTCGACATGAAGAGCAGCATCGCCGCCTTCATCGCCGCGGCGGCCGAAACCAACCACCCCGGAACGCTCAGCTTGATCATCACCGGCGATGAGGAGGGCCCGGCGACCTACGGCACGCCCGCGCTGATGGACTGGATGGCGGAGCGATCGATCCGCCCGGACATGATCCTGATCGGCGAGCCGACCAGCGAGGCGCGGCTTGGCGACATCGTCAAGATCGGGCGGCGGGGCTCGGTCAACATGTGGATCACTGTGCCCGGCGTGCAGGGCCACGTCGCCTATCCCCACCGCGCCGACAATCCGGTGCCGAAACTGGCCCGGATCGTCGATGCCCTTGAGGCGCTCCACCTCGATGATGGCAGCGATGCCTTCCAGCCCTCGAACCTCGAGATCACGGCCGTCGAGACCGCGAGCAAGGCGACCAACGTCATCCCCGGCAGCGCCACCATCCAGCTCAATATCCGCTTCAACAATCTCCACCGGGGTGAGGACCTCGTCGCCCTCGTGCGTCGCACCGCCAGCGAGGCCGCTCCCGGCGCCACGGTCGAAGCGAAGATTTCAGGCGAGGCCTTCCTGACGCCGCCGGGGCCGATCTACGACATCGTCAGCGCGGCGATCGAAGCGGAGACGGGGCAGAAGCCCCAGCTCTCGACTCACGGCGGCACCTCCGACGGGCGCTTCCTGATCGCGCTTTGCCCGGTGGTCGATTTCGGCCTTCCCAACGCGACCATGCACAAGCTCGACGAAGCGGCGGCCGTGGATGACATCGACGAGCTGACGCGCATCTACGCGCGGGTGATCAGGGCCGCTCTCGGCGGCGCCTGAGCACGATGTAAAGCGCGCCCGATCCGCCATGGCGGGGGCTGGCGTTGCGGACCGCTGCGATCGAGGCGGCGTGGCGCGAGGCGGCGAGCCAGTCGCCGACCGCGGCCCGGATCGCGCCGCGCCGCTCGGTCCCGGCGCGGGGCTTGCCGGTGATCAGCAGGAGGACGCGGTCGCCGGCCGACACGGCATGCTCCAGCCGGCGGTCGAGCAGGTCGTAGGCGGTGGCCAAGCTGTGACCGTGGAGATCGAGCGTCCGATCCGGCTGGACCAGCCCGCGCGAGAGCCTCCTGTCCCAGCTTCCGTCGAGAGTCCTGCCGGGCTCGGCCTTGCGCGCAGGGTGCACCGCAGCCTTGGCCGCGGTCGGCTTGACGACAGGGACAGTTTCGACAGGCGGTGGCGCAGCCTTGGAAAGCGCCCCGTGGATCGGGCGGACGCTTTCCACGACTCGTCGCCAGAGCGCCTGCTCCTCAGGGTTGAGTGGGCGCAAAGCGGTTCCTCAGCCGTTCGACCGCGGCGCGGGGAAGCAAGAGGTAGGCCCGCCCTCGCGAGGACATCGATCCCGCGATGCGGGCCGCATCCTCGCCGGCGCCCCAGAAGGTATCGAAGCGGTTTGCCCCTCGGATCGCGCCGCCCGTATCCTGCGCGACCCACAGGCCGTTCGCCGCCGGATTGTCCATGCCGGTAAGCAGCACGGGAGCGCCCAGAGGCACGAATTTCGGGTCGGCGGCGACCGTCACTCGCGCAGTCACCGGCCGGCCGAGCGCGCCGAGCGGCCCCGGCCCTGTCAGCTCCTGGAAGAAGACATAGGAGGGGTTGTCGCGCATCAGCGCCCGCCCCGCCTCCGGATTGGCTGCGATCCACTCGCGGATGCGCTGCATCGAGATTGGCGATTGCAGGATGCCGCGGTCGCGCAGGAGCCGGCCGATCGCGACATATTCGCGCCCGTTCTGGCTCGCATAGCCGATCCGCATCACGCTTCCGTCAGCCATGCGGAGGCGACCCGAGCCCTGGATCTGGACAAAGAACAGGTCGACGGGATCTTCGGCGTAGGCGAGCTCCAGCCCGCGCCCGGCGAGCGCGCCCTGCTCGATCGCCGCGCGGTCGTGATAGAGGACGTAGGCACCGCTCTCGTCGACCCGTCCCCTGCCCCGCTCGCCCGTCTGAGGATTGGCTTCCAGCAAGTCAGGGGGCTTGCGGTAGACAGGCACGGCGCACCCCGGCTGCGGCGTCCGGCAGCCCCTGATCTCCGGCTCGTAATAACCGGTGGCGAAGGCGGCGCCGTCGCCGATCTGGACCAGCTCCAGCTCGCGTCGCATCAGCGCGGCCCAGTTGGCGGGGTCGGCATGGGGAATGATCGTTCCGCAAATGCGCTGCCAATCGTCGGGCTGCGTGAGCCCGCTCGGGTCCTCGCGCGTCGTGAGCGACGGGCAGGTGATCCGGAAAGCCTGGTAAGCCCGGCCGATAGCCTGATCATCGAGCGCCGGCATTTCCGGCCCGGCGCGAATGCCGGCCTCGAGGGCCGTCGCGGCGGCCGGCGACGCAGGCACGGATGGCGTGGCGGGCGGCGGGGTTCGTCTGGAGGGGCCGACGCAGCTTGCCAGCCCGAGCATAAGCCCGAGCAGCAGCCCGGCGCGGTTCAGGCCGCGTCGTCGGTTTCGACGAGCAGCCAGTTCGGGTCCTTGCTGGCCAGATTGCGCTGGAAGGTCCAGATGTCGTTGGTCGGCACCGCGTCGGACATCGAGCCGGCGACGAGCACGCCGTCCTTGTCGCGGGTCACGGCGGCGATGAAGGCTTCGAAGCGGACCTCGATCTCGGCGACCTTGCCCTTGAGCCGCGCGTCGTCGATCGAAGCGCGCTCGATCGCGACGAGGCGGTTGTCGAGCACATGCCCCTCGGTCTCGCGGGCGTCGATCGCCTCGACGAAGGCGTCGCGCACGGCCGGGGCGGTCAGCCAGCCCAGCTCGTCGCGGTCGCCCTTCCAGAAGGCCTCGAGCACCATCCGGTAGGCGGATTGCGCGCCCTCGATGAAGCGGGCGACGTCGAAGCTCGGATCGGCGGAGATGATCGCGCGGATGCCTCCGGAGGCACCCTGCTCGTAGACGAGGCCGGAGGCCTCCGGCGCGCCCGTCGCGATGTCGGGCGCTACGGCGGCGGGCTTGGTGTCGGGCTTGGCCTCGGGCCGGGTCACCGGCTGCACCGGCTGCTGCTCGTGGCCGGTCCGCTGGCCGAGAACGGCATAGAGCCGCAGGCCCACGAACAGGGCAATCATGGCCAGCAGGACGATTTCGACGGTCAACCAATTTCTCCCGGGAAGACGCCCTCTACATAGGCGCGAAGGCTTAAGGTTTCAAATGCATTGGCGGCAACGCGTGCGGGCCGTGCTGGTTGCGCGCCCGGCGGCGTCCTGCTACCCGCCCGACTGTGTCCGGCGCGCCCGCGCCGCCGCCCAATTCACCTCCTAATTTCGAAAGAGCAAATCATGGCCGAAGACGAAGGCGCCATCGACACCAACCAGCAGGCGAGCAACGGCAGCGACGGCATGCCCCAGGTCGGCATCCTCGCCCAATATGTGAAGGATCTGTCGTTCGAGAACCCGAACGCGCCGGCCGTCTACCAGTGGCAGAGCCAGCCGCAGATGGACGTCCAGTTCAACATCGGCACCCAGAATGCCGGCCAGGACATCCACGAGGTCTCGCTTAAGATCGACATCACCGCCAAGGCCGAGGAAGGCACCGCCTTCCGCATCGAACTGCTCTATGCGGGTCTGTTCGCGCTGAGGAATATCCCCGCCGAACAGCTCCAGCCCTTCCTGCTGGCCGAGGCGCCCCGCCTGCTCTTCCCGTTCGCGCGCAAAATCATCGCCGACGCGGCAACCGAAGGCGGATTCCCGCCGCTGCGCCTCGATCCGATCGACTTCGCCGGCCTCTACATGCAGAACGCCGCGCAGCAGCAGGCGGCCGAGAGCGGCGGCCAGGCCGGAGACGTGACGGGCCAGGCCTGAGCTTCCGCCGGGTAGTTGCCGTCATTCCAGCGGAAGCTGGAATCTCAATGCCCTCAAGAAGTGGGATTCCAGCTTCCGCTGGAATGACGGGCTGCCTATGCAAGGGCGGCCAAGGGCGAGGGGATGCAACCGCATGAGGGGCCGAGAACGATGAACCTCGTCCGTTCCCTCGGCTCGGTCGGCGGCCTGACCCTCGTCAGCCGCGTGCTCGCGCTGGTCCGCGATACGCTGCAGGCGAGCTTCGTCGGCGCCGGCTTCGCTTCCGACGCCTTCTTCGTCTCCTTCCGCCTGCCGAACATGTTCCGCGCCCTGTTCGCGGAAGGCGCCTTCTCCGCCGCGTTCATCCCGATGTTCAACAAGAAGGTGGCGGAGGGCGGCGAGCTTTCCGCCGGCCTGCGCTTCGCCGAGCGCGTGCTGGCGATCATGGTGCCGGTGCTGCTGGTCTTCACCCTGCTCATGCTGCTCGCGGCCTGGCCGGTGACCTGGGGCCTCTCCGGCGGCTTCCGCGACCCGACGCCGGATCAATTCGCCTTCGCCGTCAGCCTGTCGCGGATCACCATCCCCTATCTCATGCTGATCAGCCTGGCCTCGCTGCTGGGGGGCATCCTCAACTCGCTCGACCGCTTCTGGGTCAACGCCGCGGCGCCGATCCTGCTCAATCTCTCGATGATCACGGCTCTGTGGTTCTTCCACGGCGCCGATGCCTATGAGACCGCTCGCGTCCAGGCGATCTCGGTCACCGTCGGCGGCGTTCTCCAGCTCGCCTGGCTGATCATCGCCTGCCGCCAGTCCGGCGTGAAGCTGCAGCGGCCCAAGAGCCCGATCTTCAACGACGATGTCCGCCAGCTGCTCAAGCTGATCCTTCCGGCGGCGATCGGCGCCGGCGCGGTCCAGATCAACCTCGCGGTCTCGACCGCGCTCGCCGGCGGCCTGCTCGATCCGGGCTCGATCTCGTACATCTATTATGCCGACCGGCTGAACCAGCTGCCGCTCGGCCTGATCGGCATCGGCCTCGGCACGATCCTCCTTCCCACGATCTCGCGCCTGCTCAGCAAGGGCGAGGACGCGGCCGCGATGGAGACCCAGAATCGCGGCATCGAGCTGGCCCTGTTCCTCACCCTCCCCGCCACCGCCGCCTTCATCTTCGCCGCCGGGCCGATCATCCGCGGCCTGTTCGAGCATGGCGCGTTCACCGCCGCGGATTCGGTCCGTTGCGGCTGGGCGCTCAGCGCCTTTTCGATCGGCCTGCCCTCTTATGTGCTGATCAAGGTGCTGACGCCGGGCTTCTATGCCCGCGCCGACACGAAGACGCCGGTGCGGCTGGCCTTGTGGTCGGTTGCGGTCAACCTGATCGGCAATTTGATCCTGATTCCGACGCTGGGACAGGTCGGGCTCGGCCATGTCGGCCCGCCGCTGGCGACTGCGCTCGCCTCGACCATCAACGTCGCCGCGCTCTATCTCACGCTGCGCCGGCGCGGCCATTTCGAGGTCGACGCTCGGCTCAAGCGGCGGGTGCCGCGCCTCGCGCTGGCCGCGGTGCTTATGGGTGGCGCCGTCTTCTTCCTCGCCCCCTTCGCCGATCCCTGGCTGACCCGATCGCTGCTCGAGCGCGGGCTCGCTCTGGCGGTGCTGGTCGGCGGCGGGGTGGCCGTTTATGGCGTCGCCTGTTTCCTCACCGGGGCGTTCGCGCTCCGCGACCTCAAGTCCCTCCTCAAGCGCCGAGCGTCCGAAGCATGACCCTGACGAACATGAAGACCGTCGTCTCCGGCATCCAGCCGACCGGCAACCTCCATCTCGGCAATTATCTCGGCGCGATCCGGCGCTGGGTGAGGATGCAGGACGAGACGCGCTGCCTGATCTTCCTCGCCGATCTCCACGCCATCACCGTCTACAACGACCCCGCCGAGCTGCGCCGCAACGTTAACGGCATGGCCGCGGCGCTGATCGCTTGCGGCATCGATCCCGAGAAGGTCGTGCTGTTCAACCACGCCCGAGTCCCCGCCCATGCCGA
>DASQJU010000280.1:0-7175 GCA_035630915.1 Allosphingosinicella sp. | reverse complement strand
GCACGGAGCCGCGCGCACGAAACAGCATGGTCATCGCCGTGACAAACAGCGCGAAGACGGTGAATTCGTACAGGAGCGCCTTGCTATAGAGCAGCTCCGAATGGGTGAGAAAGAAGGGCGGGAGTAAGTCGTGCCCCGCTGTCGCCAGCAGCGTGACTCCCCCGGCCAGGATGATCGCCGCGAACAGGCTCCACGCAATTGCGGGCGCCGGCCTATCCGGACCCGGCTTGGTCGCCCCATCCACTTTCTTGAGCAGAACGTAACCGATCACCGCGACCGGGAGTGCCATCCGGCGGATCGTATAGATCCATGCGGAGCTGTTGACTCCGGCCCCGAGCCACCCGTCCGGCGCGAAGGCGCCGGGGAAGGTGAGGGCGTGCGGGACGACGAGCAAGGCGGCGAAGACGAAGGCTCCCGCCAATATGGTGAGAGCGCGGGAGCGGAATACCGAGGCTTGCGCGTAGAGCAGAGTAGCGATGATGAGCTCGCCGACGAACATGATCGCGTCGATCATCGGAATGAATGCGTCGATCCGAGCCAACTGGACGTTGCGCACCGGCAGCGTCAGGAAGAAGACCGCGAGCATCAGGGCGATGACGACGAGGCTGAGCCGGACATGTTTCCGTCCCGGCGGCGTATCGAATAGCCCGAAACGGTCTGTCGACACCTTTCCTCCCCTCAGGCTCGACACCGGTCGTTGGACGTGCGGCATGCCGGCCAGGCCGGCGAATTTACCCCGGCGCCACCCTGAAACCTAGTCAGTGAAAGTCCTGAGTTCGGCGGCGGGCAAACCCCTAGATCTAAAGAGAATAGCCGAGCGTGGCGCCGAAGCGCCGCGGCGCCGCCGGCCGTTGGATCACGCCCGCCGTCGGCTGCGTCGCGAGGCTGTCGTAATAATGCGTGTCGGTCAGGTTGAGCACCCACAGGCGCAGCGACGGGCCGGTCGTGCGCGGCCGCCACTCCAGCGACAGGTCGAGCGTGGCATAGGCGTCCTGCCGAGCGACATTGTCCGCTTCCGAGAAATAGCCGGAATTGTAGGAAAGATTGCCGCTCGCCAACAAAGTCCCGTTGCCGCCGAGCGAGAATTGCTGGTTGGCGCCGAGATTGAACTTGAGCTCGGGCGCGTAGGGCAGGTCGTTGCCGCTGGCGTCGCACGAGATCGGGGAATAGGGGACGGCCGCCCCGGCGCTGAAATCGGTGCAGGTCGCGTTTGGAAAGCTGTTGAACCGCGCGTGCAGCCACTGCAGCCCCGCCGTCAATTCCGTGCCGCTGGCCGGCCTCGCGCTGAGCTGCAGCTCGAGGCCGTAAAGCTCCGCCGAGGCGGCATTGGTCGTCACCGAGCCGATCGGCGTGATCGCCGAGACCTGCAGGTCGGAATAATCGTAGTAGAAGACATTGGCGTCGGCGCTGAGATTTCGCGAGGCGCTGACGTATTTGAGCCCCGCCTCGAAATCGTCGAGCGTCTCCGGCCCAAACGGCGGATTTTGCGGTGTCTGCAGGCTCCAGCCGCCGCTCTGGAAACCCCGGTTGACCGAGAGGTAGCCCATCACCCGGTCCGAAAAATGATGGTCGAGCGCCAGCCGCCAAGTCAGCTCGCCGAAGGTGTCGCTGTTGCGCAGCGGCGGCTCGGTCAGCAGCGGCAGGCCGGGCGTCGGTCGGATGAAGGGCGCGGTGTCGAACTCCCGCTCGCCGTTCGCCTCGACCGAGCGGCGCTCGCTCGTATAGCGCAGGCCGAGCGTCAGCGCCGTGGCGGCGCCGAGGGGCAGGCTGCCCTGGCCGTAGGCGGCGTAGGAGGATGCGATTCCGGTGTCGAACAGCGTCTGCCGGATGCGGCCGCCGAGCAGCGCCGAATAGCTCCCGCCGTAGAAGAAGTGGGTGGGATCGTAGCGAACCTCGATGTTGATGTAATAGAGGCCCACCACCCATTGGACGGGCGAGGACGCGGCCGATTGCAGCTGGAATTCCTGGCTGAATTGCTCCTGCTCGGCAGTGGGGATGCCCGCCCACAGCAGCTGCGGCCCCTGGTCCAGATCGGTCCCGTATTGCGCGTGCATCGCTCGCAGCGCGGTCAGGCTCATGAAGGTCAGCCCGCCGATCTGGGCGTCGGCCCTGACCGAGGCGCCGCCGAAGCGAAAGCGGTAGCGGCTCGGCGTGTCCTGATCGCCATCGCGAAAGTCCTGAATCCCGGGCTGGCCGATCGGGGGAAAGCCGGCGACCGGCCGGTAGGCGAAGTCGTTGTCGACATCCTGATAGTCGGCGGCCATGCCGATGGTGAGGGAGGGCGAGGCTTGCCAGCGCCACCGGCCTCGCGCGACGAGGCTGTGGTCGGTCTCGCCCTGGTCGGTGTCGCCGCTGTAGAGGTTGGTCCCGTAGCCGCCGTTGCGCGACAGGCTCATGGCAAGATTGCCCGCAACCGCGCCGCTGCCGCCGCTGAGATAGGCATCGCCGCGCAGATAGCCGTAGCTGCCCGCCTGCACCGTCACTTCGGCTTCCGTCTCAGCGGTCGGCTCGCGGGTGATGATCTGGATGACGCCGCCGGTCGTGTTGCGGCCGAACAGGGTTCCTTGCGGCCCGTTAAGCACCTCGATCCGAGCGATGCCCCGCAGGTCGAGCAGGCTGCCCAGCGCCGAGCCGTAATAGACCCCGTCGACATAGGTCGCGACGCTGTTCTCGACGCCGAGCGTCGATCGCTTGCCGACGCCGCGCAGATAAGGCTGGGTGAAGGCGCCCGTGCGCGTCATGTTGAGGCTCGGGACGACCCGGCCGAGGCTGGCCATGTCCGTCGCCTGCAGCCGATCGAGCGCCCCGCCGGACAGCGCGGTCAGCGAGATCGGGACGTCCTGGGCGTGTTCGGGGCGGCGCTGGGCCGTCACCACGATCTCGGGCGCGTCGGGCGCCGTCTGGGCCGCGCCGGCTGGCTGGCCGATCGTCGCGACGACACTCGAGCATGCCGCGTACAGGGCAAGCCTCGCCGAACTCATGGAACGCTCCCCCCAAACGGTGGTCCCGGATCGAAGCGCCCCCTGAAAGCCAGCGCACCACCGCCGGCCCCACGCTCAAGCTAGAGCGATTAGTGATTGAAAGCTATCTCGTTAGCAGCCTTCTTGCCGAACGGGTGTGCAACCCTCAGCGATTGGCGGGCGCTGGCGCCGGAGCGGGCGCCGCGGCCGGCGCTTGGGCCGGGGCGGGGGCCGTGGCCGGGGCGGGCAACCGGGCGGGCTGCGGCAGCTCCGGAAGCTCATCCTCGAGATTCTGGCCGCGGTGCAGGATTTCCGCGCAGGTATCGCCCTGGCAGGCGATCACTCGTCCGCTGTCGGTGTTGACCCGGTAGACTCGCCCGTCGGCGGCGGTCACCTGATAATCGGGCGCGTCGACCCGCGTTCCGCCGCCGGCATAGGCGCCGATGGCGATGAGGCCGCCGGCAATGACGACCGAGGTGGAGATCCGCCGCACCGCGGCGTCGACCATCTCCTGCAAGGGTGAGGCGGTGCTCGGCCTGTCCTCGGGTTCCCGGTACCGTCTGTCGCTCATAGCCTCGCTCCATCGCGTTGAGTGGCAGGCTTTAGAGTCTGGATTCGTTGCCCGCAATGAGCCTGATCGCCCCAGAACTGACTAGCGGGAAGCGACCGCGCGGGCCTCCGCTAGAATTGAATCGAGCGCGGCCCGGTCGAGCACCCGCCCGCGCGTGACCACGGTCCGGATGCGGCGGGTGGCGGCGATGTCGGCGAGCGGGTTTGCGTCAAGCAGCACTATGTCCGCCGTCCGCCCGGCCGCGAGGGCGCCATAATGGGCGGCAACGCCCATGAAGTCCGGGCCGGTGATCGTCGCCGTGCGCAGGGCCTGGGCCGGGGTGAGCCCGGCTTCGACATATCGGGCGAGCTCGTCGTGCAGCCCCTGGCCAGGATAGTTGAAGCTGTTGAGATAGCCCGCATCGGTGCCGGCGAGTATGGGAATGCCGGCGTCGCGCAGCATGGGCAGGATACGTAAGGATAGCTGGTAGTCGCGCCGGCGGGAGGCGACCTCCTCCGGGGTCCAGTGCGCCGCCCGGCCGACGCGCCAGTCGTAGGTCGCTCTCAGGCCCGGGCCGATCAGCGCGAGGCCTTCGTCGTGGCTGTGATCCTCCTCGTTCAGCCAGGCGATGATCCGCGTCATGTTGAGCGTCGGCGTCACCGCGATGCCGAGCGCCGCGAGCCGGCGATAGCTGGCGGCGGCATAAGCGGGGTCGAACGATTCACGCAGCCGGGCGCCTGCCTGCGCGTAGGTCAGCCGGCCGGCGGCATAGTCGGCCGCGATCTCGGCCTCGCGCGGCGAGCCCGCCTTGATCATGTAGTCGAGATGCTCGACCGCGCTAAGCCCGGCCCGCGCCGCCGCCTCGATGGTCAGGGCGTAGGGCGTGTGCGCCGAGACCCGCAGGCCGCGCCGATGCGCCGCCTGCGCCGCGTAGAGGAAGATTTCGGGCCGCAGCGTGTTGTCGGTGATCTTGATGAAGTCGACGCGCATCGCCTGGAGCCGGTCGAGCGCGGCATCGACCGCCGCCGGGCTGTCGACCTCGATCGTGCCGTGCCAGATCGGGTGCAGCCCCTCCAGCTTCGGGCCCGAGGTGAAGATCCTCGGCCCCAGCAGGGTTCCGGCCGCGGTCTCGTCGCGCCAGCGGAGCACCTCCTGCGGCAAGTCGCCGGCGCAATCGCGCACGGTGGTGATCCCGTAGGCGAGGTAGATCGGGATCAGCGCGCGATTCTCGGCGACGAGAGTGTCGCCGCCGCCGAAATGGACGTGCATGTCCCACAGGCCCGGCATCGCGAAGGCGCCGGAGGCGTCGACGATGCGCGCCGCGCTATAGCGGGCGGCGATCGCGGCATCGGCGCCGACCGCCAGGATCCGGTCTCCGCGAACGGCGATGGCGCGGTCGGCGGTGACGGTCCCCGAAGCGACGTCGACGATCGCCGCGTGCCGGACCAGCAGATCGACGGCCTCGCTCGCTGCCGCCGGCGCCATCCCGAAGAAGGCGAAGGCGGCGGCGAGCAGGCCGGCGAGGCGATTCAACCGAACAGCTTCCCGAACGCCCGCTTGGCGCGGCTCTTCCAGTGGCCGCGATGATAGGCGTCGCTGGCGAGCAGCGGCAGCACGGTGGTCGCCTCTGCGAACACCATCTGCTCGAGCGCGGTCGAGACTTTGCCCCAGCTCGCCGCCTCCTGGAGGGTCGAGGAGGAGCAGGCGCCGTCGCGCACGTCGGCGACGGTGATCTGCACCGCATATTTATGCACCTCGACGTCCTCGTGGCCGAGGATCTCGGCGCAGACGACCGTGTCCTGCACGAAATTCTTCGGCACGCCGCCGCCGATCATGAGCAGGCCGGTCGTCCCCGCCTTGATCTTGATGTCGGTCAGCTCGCGGAAATCGGCGATGGAATCGATCGTGAGGTAGGGCTTGCCCGCCTTCATCGCGTCGACCTGGTGCTTGACCAGCCCGAAGCCCGCCGAGCTGTCGGTGAAGGCCGGGCAGAAGATCGGCACGTCATGCTCGTAGGCGAGCTTGACCAGGCTGTGATCCTTCTTGCCGTGCTCCATGAGATATTTGCCCATCTCGCGGATGAAAGCGCGCGAGCTGTAGGCCTTGGGCTCCAACGTCTCGGCGATCTCGAAGATCGTGTGGTCGACGTGCTGGAGCTGCTCCTCGTCGATATAGGTGTCGTAGATCCGGTCGATGTAGAGCGAGCGCAGAGTGTCGTCGTCGGGGATCTCGTTCGCCTGGTAATGCTTGTGGCCCAGCGCCTCGAAGAAATCCATGTCGACGATCGACGCGCCGGTGGCGACGATCGCGTCGACCATGTTGTGCTTCACGAGGTCCGCATAGAGGTCCATGCAGCCGCCGGCCGAGGTCGAGCCGGCGATCACCAGGATCACCGAGCAATCCTTGTCGGCCAGCATCTCGTTATAGATGTCGGTGGCGCGGCCGAGGTCGCGGCTGGAGAAGCTCATCTTGCGCATCGCCTCGACGATCGGGCGCGCGTCGAAGCTCTTGATGTCGATATGCTCGACCGTCGTCGACAGCAGTTCCGCCTTGCGGGTGTCGTTGGCGAGGGTGTCGGTCATTCTGAATCTCCGGGTGCAAGGGAATCCGTCATTCCAGCGCAAGCTGGAATCTCCCTTCTTCGCAAAGGCAGAGAGATTCCGGCTTTCGCCGGAATGACGATTTGAAAAATCAGGTCGCCGTTACAGCGTAACGACGTTCGAAGGAACCGCCCGTTCCGCTTCGGCAGCGCCGTAAAGCGTCGCCATCGGCTCGTCCTTGGCGATGACCCGCAGGTCGGAGCCGAAGCCGTTGAAGCCGGTGCGCATCGCGCAGCCATAGGCGCCGAGCATGCCGATCTCGACATAGTCGCCGGCCTCGGTGTCGGCGGGCAGCATGAACGGTCCGGCCATATGGTCGAGATCGTCGCAGGTCGGCCCGTAGAAGCTGAACGCCATGTCGCGCGTGTCCGAAGGCTGCGCGCGGACGAGCTTCACCGGGAAGCGCCAGCCGATATGCGCGGCGTCGAACAGCGCGCCATAGGCGCCGTCGTTGATGTACAGCGTGTCGCCGCGGCGCTTCTCGACGCGCACCAGCACGCTCGCATATTCGGCGCAGAGCGCGCGGCCGGGCTCGCACCAGAGCTCCGACGAATAGGAGACCGGAAGGTCCTCGAACGCCTTGTGGATGACCTCGAAATAGGTCTCGAGCGGCGGCGGCTCCATGCCCGGATACCAGGAGGGGAAGCCCCCGCCGACGTCGACGATGTCGACGGTCACCGCGGCCTCGACGATCGCCGCGCGGACGCGCTCCATCGCCTCGGAATAAGCGGCCGGGGTCATCGCTTGGCTGCCGACGTGGAAGCAGATGCCGAGCGCGTCGGCCGCCTGGCGCGTGGCCATCAGCAGCGACTTCATCTCCTGCGGCTCGGCGCCGAACTTGGAGGCCAGGCTTAGCTTCGAATGATCGGAGGAGACGCGGATGCGCACCAGCAGGTTGAGGTCGCTCGCGGCGACGCCGTCGGTCGCGGTCGCGCGGACGATCTTCTCCAGCTCGTCCTCGGTGTCGAGGCTGAAGGTGCGCACGTTGTGCGTGAAATAGGCCTCGGCGATGGCCTCCTCGGCCTTCACCGGGTGCATGAAGCAAAGCACGGCCTCGGGCAGGGT
>DASQJU010000279.1:0-7402 GCA_035630915.1 Allosphingosinicella sp. | reverse complement strand
GTGAGGTGCGCCCCGGCGACGTCTTCCTGCTCTGCAGCGACGGGCTGTGGGCGGTCGCCGACGGCATGGGGGGGCACGAAGGTGGCGAATGGGCCTCGGCGCGCGTGGTCGAAGAGCTCGAGCGGCTCGAGCTGCCGATCGGGCTCTCCGAGGCGGGCGACCGGGTCGCCGACGCGGTGCGCACCGCCAATGCCGCGATCCTTGCCGAGGCGGAGACGCGCGGACGGCAGATGGGGACGACGATGGTCGCCCTGCTCGTCCAGGATCAACGCTTCCTGGTCCTCTGGGTCGGCGACAGCCGCGCCTATCTGTTGCGCGACGGCAGCTTCACCCAACTCAGCCGCGATCACAGCCAGGTGCAGGAGATGATCGACCGCGGGCTGATGGAGGCGAACCACGCGATCGGCCATCCGATGAGCCACATCCTGTCTCGCGCGATCGGCGTGCGCGAGGCAATCGAGGTCGACCGGGTCGAGGGTGAGGTGCGCCCCGGCGACGTCTTCCTGCTCTGCAGCGACGGGCTGCACGGCTATGTCGCTCAAGATGAGATAAGGCAGCGGCTGGGACGCGGGGCGCCCGAACGCGCGCTCGACGAATTGCTCGACCTCACTTTGGCTGCGGGGGCGCCCGACAACGTCACGATGATCGCGGTCTGGGTCAGCGACCCGACCATGCTTTCCTTCACCCAGCCGGGGATGTCATGAACGAGGACAAGGACAAGAAGCCCCCGGTCACCGGCGAGGAGCGCACAATCATCGCGCCCGGCGGCAAGGCGCCCGCCGAGCCCCCAGCCGCGCCAACCGAGACGCCGACCGTGACGCCGACCCAACCGACCGAGAATTTCGCCCCGCGCGCCGACGCCGTCGGAATCAAAGTCGGCGACAGGTTGAACGACATCTTCGAAGTGAAGAAATTCCTCGCCCGCGGCGGCATGGGCGAGGTGTTCGAAGGCTGCAACATCCACACCGACGAGAAGGTCGCGATCAAGGTGATGCTCCCGGCGCTGGCCGGCGACGAGCGGGTCATCGCCATGTTCCGCAAGGAAGCGAGGACGCTGACCAAGATCCATCACGAGGCGTTGGTCAATTATCGCGTGCTCGCGCAGGAGCCGGACCTGCACGTCCTCTACATCGTCACCGATTTCATCGCGGGGACACCGCTCAGCGCGGCGATGGGGACGCTGAAGGCCACGCCCGACGATCTGGCGCGGTTGCTGCGCCGGCTCGCCGCGGGCCTGGCCTCGGCGCACGAGCTCGGCGCCATCCACCGCGACATTTCGCCCGACAACGTGATCCTCGAGAACGACCAGATCGACGAGGCGAAGATCATCGATTTCGGCATCGCCAAGGATCTGGAGGCGAGCTCGGCGACGATCGTCGGCGACGGGTTCGCGGGCAAGCTCAACTATGTCGCGCCGGAGCAGCTCGGCGATTTCGGGCGCGAGATCGGCCCCTGGACCGACGTCTACAGCCTTGGCCTCGTCATCCTGGCCGCGGCGCAGGGGCGCAACGTCGACATGTCAGGATCGCTGGTCGACGCGATCGACAAGAGGCGGCGCGGGCCGGATCTGAAGGCGGTTCCCGCCGCCCTCAGGCCTTTGCTCGAGTCGATGCTCAGGCCCAATCCGCAGGAACGGCTGCGCTCGATGGAGGAGGTGCTGGCGCGGCTCGACGACGCGAACGTGATTTCCGATCCGGTACGTGAACCGGACGGCGATGGCGACATTTCGACGCCGTCGAAGGGCCCCTCGCGCATGGCCGTGATCGGCATCGTCCTCCTGCTGGTTCTGGCGGCCGCCGCCGCGGCCTGGTATTTCACCGGCGGCCGGTTCGCGATGCCCGGCTTCGGCGGGGACTCGACCGAGCCCGGCAACGCCATCGCCGCTCCCCCGGCCCCGCCGCCGCCTCCACCCGCGCCAAATGCCCCCGGCGATCCCGCCGTGAGCGCGCGCGACGCGATCGACTCGGTCCTGCCTTCGGTGAGCTGCACCTGGCTCGACATCGGCACGATCGCCGCCAACGGCGGGGCCGTGAGCGTCTTGATGCGCGGCGTGGCGGGCGACGCGGCCGTCGCCCGCGACCAAATTCGCGCCGCCTTGGTCCAGGCCGGGCTGGCGAACCCGAATGTCGACTTCGCCGACGTTTCCCACGTCACCCAGGCCGGCTGCGCCGCGCTCGACGCCTATCGCCAGATTCGCGCGCCCAAGGGCGGCCATCTCTCCATGCCGCGGGTTCGCTATCCGTGGGGAACGATTCCGGACGGCCCGTATCGGGGCCGGGACGGGGTACGCGCGCAAGTCGATCTCGACCTGACCGGCGCGGAGGGCGACATCGCCCTTCTCGGCATCCAGCCATCCGGTCAGATCACCGTCCTGCTCGACAGTCGCGCCGCCTTCGAGCGGGTGCTGGCGGGTTCTGTCGGCGGCCGGCCGATCAGCCGGGAAGGCGATGGCCGGTACCGCATCCATCTCGACACCGACCATTCGGGCTGGTCGGGCATCTTGCTGATCGGCGGGCGGGGCCCGTTCGATGCGGAGACGATCGCGCCCGACGTCGGCGCCCGCGATCCCGCCTGGCGCGACCGCTTCCTCACCGAGGCCGGCGCCCGCGACTGGTCCGCCGAAATGGTCTGGTATTACGGCGCCGAGAATCCGGGAAAACGCTAACGAATGCCTTGGCGCAGCTGGCGGTCATAGGCCTTGCGGAATTCCTTGGCGAAGACCTCCATGAAGGCCTCGTCGGAGGCCTTCTTCACTTCGACGAACTCGGCCTCGTAATGGCGCCACAAGGCGGCGTCGCGGAACGCCGGCAAGATCTTTGCAAGCAGCCCCAGATCGTGGCCGCGCCGGCGGCGGATCGAGCCGGGCGAGAAGCGATCGAGCGTGGCGCGCAGCGCGCCCGGTATGGCCTTCAACGTCGCCACCTGGTGCGACTGGAGATCGAGAAATGCATCCTCGACCGCGCGGTCGGCATCCATGAATCCCGGCTCGCCGGGCCGAAGCAGCTGCGCCAGCGCCTGATCGGGCGAGCGCGCGAACTTGATCGGGTTGTTGCCCTCGAGCTGGAGGCCGGTCATCTCCGCGCCCATCTGTGCCTTGGCCCGCGCACGCGCCTCGACCATGACGAGCAGGCCGGCGACGAGGCGCTTGAGCAAGGCGCCGGCCTTGCCGATCAACTCCGGCGTGTGAGGGACCTGGTCCGCGGTCAGGCCGGCCGCCTGCAACAGCGCCTGCACCAGTTCGTCGACACTCGCGGCGTCCGCGCCCTTCGGCGCTGCGTCTTTCAGGCCGAAGCCGCCCTTCGCCCAATCGACCTTGTTGAAGTCGGCGACCGCGTCGAACACGGTCAGGTTTTCGCGCTCCTCGGCCGGTGGCGCCGGTGCGGCCGCTGCCGCGGTCACGGCCGGGGTCAGGATCGTCTTCGCCTCGCCGAACGAGGCGACGATCTCGTAATGCCCGATGCGGATGATGTCGCCATGGGCCAGCCGGTGCTCGGACGGAAGGCGATCGGCGGCGGCGTTGAGGAAGGTGCCGTTGGTCGAGATGTCCTTGATCAGCCAGGTCTCGCCGTCGCGGCGCACCTCGCAATGGCGCGAGGAGATTGCGTTGGTCGGATCGGGCAGGTGCCAGTCGCAATTGCGCGAGCGGCCGATGACGATCAGATCGCCGTCCATCGAAAAGGGCGCGATCGGATCGCCCGGCAGCGTGCCGGCATTGCGAACGGTCAAAATCAAGCCCATCCGGCGTTCGACCCCTTCTGGCTGATCAAGCCCGAAGCGTAGCAAGCGCCGCTACGGCGGACAATGTCCAGGCGCCTTGCCGCTGAGGAGAGGGTGGCGTAGATTCCGGCGAGGAGGCGTAATGCGTAGATTTTCCCTGATGTTGATCGCGGCCTCGGTCGCGGTGCCCGCCTCGGCCCAGGAAACGCCGCCCGCCTCGGTCGAAGATTATGTCTGCACCTTCTCGGGCGATTGCGGCGAGCCGGAGCAGGCGGAAGAGCGGCCCGAGGGGCGTCTCACCGCGACTCGCGGCTTTACCCTGTCGCGCCCGGATGCGCCCTCCAGCGAGGCGAGGGACCCGGCGACGCCGCGGCGGGCACGCCCCGCGCCCCGCCAGCGCAGGCCGAGTAACCTCGCTTCGCCTTCTCCTTCCTCGTCGTCGGTGCCCGCGGCCGGTCCCGGCCAGCGCGTCAATTTGCGGCTGACCTTCGTGACCGGTTCGGCGACGCTGACACCGGCAGCGCGCGCGCAGGCGGAGGTGTTCGCCCGCTCGCTGCTGATGCCGCAGCTGAGGAGCATGCGATTTCTGATCGAAGGGCATACGGATTCGGTCGGCACGCGGGAGCGCAACATCGCTCTGTCCCAGCGCCGCGCACAGACGCTTGCCGATTTCCTGGCCGCGGCCGGGGTGTCGCGCGACCGGCTGGAGGTGCGCGGCTATGGTCCGGACCGGCCGCTGCCCAATTTGCCGTCGACCGCGGGCGAGAACCGCCGGGTTGAGGCGGTCAGGATCTCCTAGCCGAGCATGCCGACCGGCTCGCTGGCTCGGGCCAGGCTGTCCGCCACCAGATCGGCCAGCGCCATCGCCTGCGCCGGATTGAGCCGCGGGTCGCAATGGGTGTGGTAGCGGTCGCCCATGTCCAGATCGCCGGGCGCCACCCCACCCCCGATACATTCGGCGACGTCACGGCCGGTCATCTCGAAATGGAGGCCGCCGCAGCGCGCGGCTTCAGCCGAGGTAATGGCAAAGAAGGCTCGGGTTTCGGCCAGGATGCGGTCGAGCGGGCGGGTCTTGGAGCCGAGCGCGGTGCGGATCGTGTTGCCGTGCATCGGGTCGCACGACCACAGAACCGGATGGCCGCTGAGCCGAATTGCGCGGAGGAGCGGAGGAAGCGCTTGCGCGATCCGGTCGTCACCCATGCGCGCGATCAAGGTGATCCGGCCCGGCTCGCGCGCCGAATTGAGATCGTCGAGGAGCCGAAGCAAGGTATCGGGCTCGAGCGTCGGCCCGCACTTGATCCCGATCGGATTGGCGAGGCCGCGCGCGAACTCGACATGGGCCGAGCCGGCGAAGCGGGTGCGGTCGCCGATCCAGAGGAAATGGGCGGATGAGGCGTAGGCGCGGCCAGCCTCGCTACGGACCAGCGCTTCCTCGAACGGCAGCAGCAGCGCTTCGTGACTGGTGAAGGCGGCAGCGCCGATCCGGCTCAAAGTCGCCGCCGCCTGGGCATAGGCGCGGAACATGCGCTCGGGATCGGGACGGCGGGCGGCGGGCTCGAAAGCGATGCCGTTGACGATGTCGCCGCGATAGACGGGGAGAGTGAGGCCGTCGCGGATTTCCATCGCGGTCGAGCGCGGCTTGGCGAACTGCCCCGCCATGCGGCCGACGCGGATCACCCTGAGACCCGACGCCGCGCCGATCCGCGCCCCCATCGCCTCGAGCAAAGCGACATTGGCTTCGATATTCTGCGGCGAGAATTCGGCAAAGCTCTCCGCACAATCGCCGCCCTGGAGCAGAAAGGCCTCGCCCCGCTGGGCTCCGGCAATCGCCGCCTTGAGCGCATCGACCTCGGCAAGGGCGACGAGCGGCGGATAGGCGGCCAGCTCCCGCTCCGCGGCGGCGAGCGCGGCCGGATCGGGATAGTCCGGTTGTTGACGCGCCTCGAAGCGCCGCCAGCTCGCGGGGGACCAGTCGGTCATGCGCCCGGCACCGCGAGTTCGCGCGCCGCGGAGCGGAGGCGTGCCTGGGTGGGCGCATCGCCAGCGAATGCGGCGAGCGCCGAGCGCAGCGCCTCGCCCGCCGCCGGCGCGTCGTGCAGCACCATGCGCGAGCGCATCAGGCGGATCCAGCCGTCGGCGTCGCGCGGATTCTGGCGCAGGCGCGCGGCGAGGCCATCGACCATGGCGCGGACCATCTGGTCTTGCTGGCTCGGCGGTATCGCGCTTGCCGCCCGCATCTGATCCGGGGTGGGGCCGGGAATGGCGGCGGTGGAGGTCGGGGCCGGAGTGGTGGGCGGTGGGGGCATTCGTGAAGCGATGTCGATGCGGTGCTCGCGGGCGATGGCCGTCACCGCCTCGCGGACCTGCGGCTCCCATGGCGCGCCCGCCGGCGCCTCGCGCAGCAGGGCCAGCAGCGCATCGACCGCACCGCGATGGTCGCCGCGCATGTCGGTGAGCGTCGCGAGATAGTAGCGCGCCTGCGCGTTGCCGGGCTGCAGCTCGAGCGCGCGGCGGAACATCTGCTCGGCCTCCGGCGGCGGCGCAGCGCCGTCGCTGGCGAGGATCAGCGCCTCGCCGAGATAGGCTGCGTAATCGGCGTTGCGCGGCGCCAGCTCATGGGCGCGGCGGAAGGCCTGTGCCGCCTCGGTGAAGCGTTCGCCGCCGCGGTAGGACAGGCCCAGCAGGAACCAGCCCTGGTCATTGTCCGGGTCTTGCCGCAGCCGCTGCCGGAGCGCCGTGATCGAGGCCTCCATCGTCGGTGCCTCGGCCGCGGGCGTGGACGCGTTGGCGGCTGGATTGTCGCTTGCCTCGTCACCGGAACGAACCAGCGCGATTACGACGGCGGCGACGGCGAGGATCGCCGCCAGGACAAGGGCGATGGTGGCCGGAGCAATCCGGCGCGAGGGGGGTGTGGCGGCTGGCATTCGCCCGGTTCTCCGGACCAAAAAAGGCCGCGTCAAGTCTGGCGTCCCTCCCAGAAGCTGCTAGGCTGCTTCGCCTCGGGCGCGCTCTTGGAGCCTCGGCGCCTTTGGGGGAGGATCGGCTTCCAGTGGCGGATGTCAGGATCGCCATCGTCGGATCGGGCCCCGCCGGGCTCAGCGCCGCCGCCCGCGCCGCCCAGCTTGGCCTGAGCCACGTCCTGCTCGAAAAGACCGACCACCTCTCCGATACGATCTACAAGTACCAGAAGGGCAAGCACGTCATGGCGACGCCGAGCCAGCTGGTGCTGCGCTCGGACCTGAAATTCGAGGCGGGCAAGCGCGAGAAGGTACTCGGCACCTGGGACGAGATGACCGCGGGCCACAAGGTCAACGTCAAGGTGAATGCCGAGATCGCCTCGATCACGGGCAAGGAAGGCGAGTTCACTCTAAAGACCAAGGCGGGCGAGACGATCACTGCCGAGACCGTGATCCTGGCGATCGGCACCCAGGGCAATCCGAACCTGGTTCGCTGCCCGGTCGGCGAGGGAGCGGTCGTCCAATATCAGCTCGACGATCCCGGGGCCTATATCGACGAGCATATCACCGTGATCGGCGCCGGCGACGAAGGAGAAGCTTGACGCGATCAACGAGATCGTTGTCGAACAGGAGATAGGCCGTGCGTGGGAAGCTCGTATATCGATCCCTATCTGCATCGCGCCGGACGGTTCGTGGGACGGGGAAGACGATCCCGCGTACGCCGAATT
>DASQJU010000278.1:0-7376 GCA_035630915.1 Allosphingosinicella sp. | reverse complement strand
GTGAAACCGGCGACGCCATGTTTGGCGGCGACATAAGCCGACTTGTTCGGGCTCGCGACAAGGCTGTGCGCGGAGGCGGTGTTGATCACCCGGCCCCAGCCTTTGGCCTTCATCGCCGGCAGCGCGAGGCGAGTGGTGTGGAAGACGGCGCTGAGGTTGAGCGCCATGATCAAATCCCATTTCTCCGGCGGAAATTCGTCGACCGGCGCGACATGCTGGGTGCCGGCATTGTTGACGAGGATGTCGATCGGGCCCGCCCCGGCCATCATCGCCTCGATCGCCTCGGGCCGGGTCAGATCGGCGTCGGCATGGCGCGCGCCGAGCTCGTCCCTGAGCCGCGCGATCTCGGCCGGATCGCCGAAGCCGTTGAGGATCACGTCCGCGCCTTCGGCCTTGAGCGCGCGGGCGATGGCGAGACCGATGCCCGAGGTCGAGCCGGTGACGAGCGCTGTCTTGCCGCTGAGGAACATGAACTGCCTTTCAGGTTGAGCCGCGATCCTTTCGCGCCGAAGGAGCTTGAATGCAACCCGCGGGGCGCTCAACGGTTCGGCCTTGGAACGAGGAGGTAGTGCGATGCGGTTCGGCGATCGCGGGACGAGCGACAATGTGGAAAGCCAGCGCGGCCAGAGCTTCGGCGGCGGCGGTCTTGGCGGGGCCGGCGCGGGCATGCTCTTCTCGCTCGTCGCGAGCCGCTTCGGCATCGGCGGGGTGATCGTCCTCGTCATCGTCATGGCCTTGTTCGGCGGGCTCGGCAATTTGTTTGGCGGCGGCCAGCAGGCGGTCTCGCCGGCCGGGCAGGGGAGCGCCGGCCAATCGGCGCAGAACATCTGCGCCTCGGATGCGACGACCCGCTTCTCCTGCCAGGTGCTCGCCTCGACCGAGCAGCGCTGGGGCGAATTGTTCCAGGCCGCGGGCCAGCGCTACGAGGCGCCGCGCATGGTCGTGTACACAGGCGGCGGGCGCTCGGGCTGCGGCGCGGCGCAATCCGCGATGGGGCCGTTCTACTGCCCGGCCGACCAGCGCATCTATCTCGACACCAATTTCTTCAACGAGCTCTCGCAGCAATATGGCGCCCCGGGCGACTTCGCCCAGGCCTATGTGATCGCGCACGAGGTCGGCCACCACATCCAGACGATCACCGGTCTTGAGGGGCGCATCCGGCAGTCCCAATCGGCGCTCGGCGAGGGCGAATCTAACGCGCTGCAGGTGCGGATGGAGCTTCAGGCCGATTGCTATGCCGGCGTCTGGGCCTCGCGCGAGCAAGGCGCGATGGAGGCAGGCGACATCGAGGAAGGGATGCGCGCCGCCGCCGCGATCGGCGACGACACGCTCCAGCGCGCGGAACGGGGCACCGTCGTCCCCGAAAGCTTTACCCACGGCACCTCGGCGCAGCGCCAGGAAGCGCTGATGCGCGGCTATCGCGGGGGAAGCGCGCAGGCCTGCGCGGGATATACGCAGGGCATCTGACCGACTATCCTCCCTTCACAAAGGGAGGATTTTCCAGATGCTTCGCTACCTCGCGCTGATGATGCTCGCCTTCATGTCCGTTCCTGCGTCCGCCGAGTCGGGGTTCGCCAGCGACCGGATCGCCGTCACCGTCGTCGGCACCGGCCCTGACGTGGTGCTGATCCCCGGGCTCAGCTCCCATCCCGACGTCTGGCGCAGCACGATCGCGGCTCTGCCGGGCTATCGCTACCATCTGGTGCACGTCTCGGGCTTCGGCGGCCGCGCCACCGGCGCCAACGCCTCGGGTCCGGTGCTCGCCCCGGTGGCCGAGGAGGTCGCGCGCTATATCCGCGAGGCGCGGCTGGATCGGCCCGCGATCGTCGGCCATTCGATGGGCGGCAGCTGGGCGATGATGGTCGCAGGCCGTCATCCCGAGCTCGCGTCGCGGGTGATGGTGGTCGACATGATGCCCTTCCTCGGCGCGATGTTCGGCGGGCCGACCGCGACCGCCGACAGCCTCCGGCCCGTCGCTGAGCAGATCCGCGCGGGCATGGCATCGTCGACCGGAGAGGCGCGGCAGCGGCAGGTCGAGCAGACGATCGCGACCATGGTGAAGACCGAAAGCCTGAGGCCCGGCGTGGTCGCCCAGTCGCTCGCCAGCGATACCGCCGCCTCGGCGCAGGGTTTCTATGATTTGGTGGTCACCGACCTCAGGCCCGACGTCGCCAACATCCGGGTACCGCTGACCGTGCTCTACGTCCTTCCCGCGGGCGCGCCGCTGACGGCCGAGCAGATCGACGGCTTCTACCGCGCCTCCTTCGCCGGTGCGCCTCAGGCGGTGCTGAAGCGGATCCCCGATTCCTACCATTTCATCATGTTCGACCAGCCCGAGGTCTTCCAGCGCGAGCTGCGTACCTTCCTAAGCGAATCCTGAAAAGGAAGGCCTCTGCATCGAATGTTCTTTCGATTTACGCAAAGCAGATAAGAGTCTATGCTTTGCTTGGATCGTGGGAGCGTTTCTATGCTTCGGCTGATTTCTCTTTTACTTGGGTTGCTGCTCCTTGGCCCTGCAGCCGGCGCTTCGGAGCCGGCTCGACCCACGAGGGACTCGCTCACTCGCGACATGGCTGCACGCATCCGAGAGGCGCTGCCAGGCCGCGACGTGCAGATCGCGGGGCCGCTAACACTTGGAATCACAGGGCCGGACGGCGACGGCCCGCGCACCGTGAACCTCGATCGCGTATGGAATGTCTGTCAATCAAGCGATGCAGTATCGTGCGAAGCGAGCATTTCGAATTTCGTAGCTGCTTCGGGTGAATTGGTGACCGAGCGGCCCCAATTCACCCGCGGGCAGTTGCGGGTAATGGTGCGTAGCGAGGAATATTGCGTCGAGGTGCGCCGTCTTTACGCTGAACGTAGTCAGACGGCTCAGACGCGCTCGCTACCGGGTGAGCTCTGCGCCGTGCTCGTGGCCGATGCTCCGAACACCATGCGTTTGCTGGGCGCCGACGACCTTAATGAGCTTGGTTTGATCGCCGCCGAGGCATGGCCGATCGCCGAGCGTCAAACGCTTGCCAATTTGCCCGATCCCGCATCGCTGACCTTTGAGAACGGCCTCGCCGTCGTTGGTGGCAGAGAATATGTGCCAAGCCTGATCCTCGCTGCTGACGGCTGGCGGTCATTGGCGGCGGCTCAAGGGGAGATACTGATGGCGGTCCCGTCGGATGGCGGCCTCGTTGCCTTCCGGGCTTCCGACGTCCCGGACCTGTCTCGCCTTGGCGCGGTCGTCGAGCAGGAGTTCGCGAATGGAGAACGCGGTATCTCGCGGCATATCTATCGCTGGACGGCGCAGGGCTGGGCCATCGCCCGCTGACCTGCCTAACCGTTCGCAAAAGAAATAGGGGTAGCTGCTCTGCCGTGGGGAATGCCGATTGCTGTTCGAGTGGCGGACATAACCGGCGGGTCGCCATCCTCTGAGCAGGGCACGTGTCGTCGGCGTCAAGCCTCAACCTCGGGCAGGCCCTGGCTGGCCCAAAGGCGCGAATAAGCGAGCGAGCAGGCGAAGGCCCAGGCGGCGCCGAAGGCCCAGCCGCCGACGACGTCGCTCGGCCAGTGAACGCCGAGATAGACTCGCGAAATGCCGATCAGCAGGACCAGCGATCCCGCGACGACAAGAATGTAGAGACGCAGCGCCCGTTCCGGGACGGTCCGCGCGAGCAGGGCGGCGATGGTCAGGTAGACGATCGCCGAATCCGCCGCGTGCCCGCTCGGAAAGCTCGCCGAGCCGGCATCGACGAGGTGCGGGACGAGCGTGGGGCGCGGGCGATCGTAGACGAACTTGAGCAGCTTGGCGGCGGCGGTGCCGGTCCCGGTGGCGAGGAGGACGAACAACGCCGTCCGGCGGCGGCCCGAGATGAGCAGATAGCCGAGCACCGCCAGCGTCACCAGCAGCAGGCCCGTGACGCTGCCGAACGCGGTCGCTTCCGTCATCGCTTCGGTGAGCCAGTGCGGGCCGATGGGGATCGCTGGATTGGCCGGTGTCCGCAGCCAGAGCAGGATCGTCCGGTCCAGCCCCATCGTCTCGCCTTCTCCCACCTCGGAAGCGAGCTTGAAGAAGGCGAAGAGCGCAGCGCCGGTCAGCAGCAGCGCTGCCAGCAAGGCCCGATCGATCGACAGGAGCCGCCGCCAGGCGGTCATGCGGCGCGATCCGCTCCGGGGTGGGTTCCTGCCCGCTGCGGCAGGATCAGGACCAGGAGCAGGATCGCCACGGCAAGGGCCGCCGTGGCGAGCGGACGGCTGAGGGCGAGGCCGCCATCCTCGAGCGGCTTGTCGAGCAGGTCCCCGACCGTGGCGCCGAGCGGCCGGGTCAGGATGAACGCCGCCCAGAACAGGAAGACCCGGTTCACGCGGGTCCAGAAATAGAGGCCGGCAAGCACCGCGAGCAGCGCGCCGAAGAAGAGCGCGCCGCCGCCGAAGCCGAGCCCGTTGGTGTCCGCCACCCAGTCGCCGAGCGCGGTGCCGAGCGTCTGCGAGAAAGTGATGGTCAGCCAGTAGAAGGCCTCGCTCTTCGGCGTGCTGACCGTCTCGACGCGGATCGTGCCGGTCGCCAGCTTCCACGCGCCGAGCGAGGCGAGCACCAGCGCCAGCAGCAGCGCCGAGCCGCCGGCATAGCCGATCCCCAGCGAGCGCGTGGCGAAGTCGGCCATCGTCGTTCCCGCGGTGGTCGAGGCGATGATCGTCGCCCAATAGAGAAGCGGGTGGAAGCGCCTCGTGCGGATCTGCCAGGCGGCGAGCACGAGGAAGATGGCGAGGAAGATCGCGGTGCCGACCAGATAGCCGTTGAGGCCCGCCTGCCCGGCCTCGGGCGTGGTCTCGCCGAGCCAGGACATCGACACGCTGTCACCGCCCGTCTCGCCGAGCGTCGTCGCCAGGATCTTGATGATCCAGAAGCCGAGCGTGACCGCCGGGACCTTGCTCAGGGCCGCCTGCCGCTCGCTTTGGTCGATCGTCATCCCTGGTCCACTCCTTCGCTGGATTGGGGCCGCTTCCGCCTCAAAAGGCAAGCCCCAGCGCGGCATAAGCGCGCCACCCGTTGGGGCCGTGATGCTCGGCCAGCGGCCCGCCCGAGACCAAAAGGGCGAACGGCCCGCCCAGCTTGTAGATGCCGCCGAGGGCCAATCCCCGCACCGCATGCCCGCCAGTCTCGCCGGCGCCCTCGATGGTCGCCTCGCCGCCGAGCGACAGGCGCTCCGATATCGTGCGGGTGAGGGCGATGCCGCCCTGCCAGAAGTCGCGGTTTCCAGCGCCGGGGTTGATCGTGTAGCCGCCCCCGCCGAACAGCGACCAGGGGCCGAAGTCGCGCTGCGCCCAGATTGGAAGCAGCAGCTGCGTCTTGCCCGTGCCGAATTCGTGGCCAGCGGTCGGCAGGATGACTCGCGGGAAGATGGCGAAGTCCACACCTTCGCGGTCTTGGTGCAGAAAGCGGTATTTGACGCCGATTTCGAGATCGCCGAAGCCGGTCCGCGTGCCGAAGCCCGGCTCGTGCGCGAAGGCGAGCGGGATCGTCGCCGTCAGCTGCAGGTCCTCGACCGGCCCGTAATTGAGGTCGAGGCCGGCCACATTTTCCCAGACGCCATGAGCGCCCTCGGCGTCGCCGAAGGCATAAATCTCCCAATGGCCGGTCTCGGTCGGCTCGGGATCGTCGGTCGCATAAGGCGGGCCTGCCCAGGCGGCGGTGCCGGCCAACAGCAGAGCGATCATGACGGGAAAACGGTGAGTCACGGTCATCACCCACTCCACTTGCATCGCGCGAGGCGGGAGGAAAAGCGCCGGCGTGACGGGGATGCGTCACACCGGCGCCGGCAGGCCCCTGGGAAGAGGAATGCCTGCCTTGATGCGATTGTTTCGCAACTGAGTTGACACTATTGCGAATGAATTGCAATAGCCTTTCCACCGACCGGAGAGCCGGCGGGTCCAGTCAGGGGCTTATTGAATGTCTTCGCGTATCTCCGTCGCCGGAACGCCCGTTTTTCTCGCGCTCGGCTGCGTCGGTTTTCTCTCGTCGCCCGCTTTCGCCTCCGACGTCACGGCCCCCGTCGCGAGCGACACGCAGAGCGGCGTTGCGCAGCGCACCGACGAGGCGATCGTCGTCACCGGCGCGCGCGACCAGCGCGAGCTCGAATCGCCCAAGGCGACCAGCGACCTGCTCGACACGCCCCAGACGGTGACCGTCATTTCCGATCAGACGCTGCGCCGCCAGAATTTGCTGACGCTGCGCGACGCGCTCTCGACCATCCCGGGGATCACCTTCGGCGCCGGCGAGGGCGGCGGCGGTTATGGCGATGCGATCAACCTGCGCGGCTATTCGGCGAGCAACGACATCACCCAGGACGGCGTGCGCGATTCGGCACAGTACAGCCGTACCGACCCGTTCAACCTGCAGCAGATCGAGATCTACAACGGCGCGAACAGCGTGTTCAACGGATCGGGCAGCGTCGGCGGGACGATCAACCTCGTCTCCAAGGTGCCGCAGGGCGACGACCTCTCGATCATCTCCGCGGCGATCGGCACCGACAATTATTACCGCGGCACCGCCGACATCAACCAGCGGGTCAGCGATTTCATCGCGGTGAGGTTCAATGCCGCTTACCATCACAACGACATTCCGGGCCGCGATTTCGAGGAATATGAGCGCTGGGGCGTCGCGCCCGCAATCACCTTTGGAATCGGCTCGCCGACCAGCCTGACGCTCGCCTGGGTCCACCAGGAGGACGACAATATTCCCTTCTACGGCGTCCCCTATTTCCTCAACCAGATCAACGACGGGCCGCTGCCCGAGGCCGACGACAGCGACTATTTCGGCTACCGCAACCTCGATACGCAGAGGGTCACGGTCGACCGAGTCACCGCCACCTTCCGCCACGAGTTCAGCGAGACGCTCCTGCTGCGCAACCTGACCCGCTGGCAGCAGGTCGACCAGTACAGCCAGACAAGTTCGTCCGAGGGCATTTGGTGCCTCAGCGGCACCGGTCGCCAGCCGGTGCCCACCGGGCCGACATCGGCCGTCGGCCTCGCCTGCCCAGCCGGCCTCGCGCCCGGCTTCTACCGCCCGTCGGGCCCGCGCGGCCGCGTGCGCGACCAGTCAAACAGCCTGATCCACAGCCAGACCGATCTGAGCTGGATCGCCGGCGAGGCCGGTGGCCTGCGCAACACGATGGTCGTCGGCGCTTCGCTCAGCCGGGAGGATTACGACATCGAGACCGCCGAGCTCGCCCGCAACGCCGACGGCTCGGCCTTCACCCCGCTGCCGATCGACAGCATTTCCAATCCTGCGGCGATCTACACCGGCCCGGTCAACTATACGGTCACCGCACGCTCACGCGGCGAGACCAGCGACATGGCGGTCTATGCGTTCGACACGCTCGAGATCG
>DASQJU010000277.1:0-13638 GCA_035630915.1 Allosphingosinicella sp. | reverse complement strand
CGAGGATGGCATTTACCGGACGATGGCGCGGGACATCTACCAGAACGGGCTGGTGCTGCGGCGCAAGAAGTACCGGATGCTCGCTTATGCCTATGAGGTGTTTCTGCTGGGGCTGGTGGCGAGCTGCGCCGCCTATGTGATCCAGCACCTCATTTGATCCAGCCCTGAGCCTTGTACCATTCGGCGGTCGCCTTGAGGCCGGTGGGGGTGCGGACGCTCGGCTTCCACAATTGCTCGGGCGGGCGGAATTCGGCGGTGACCACCCAGTCGGGATGGCAGAAATAGCGGACGCGGTCCGGAGTCAGCTTGGCCTTGGAGCGGCGGACCAGGCGGTCGACCTGGGCGGCGCCGTGCATCACCGCTTTGGGCATGGCGACGGTCGCCGCGCGCTTGCCGAAGATGCGGCTCAGCGTCCGGGCGAAATGGCGGTGGTCCCAGCCATTTTCGGTGCCGTCGTCCGGCTCGTAGGTCTCGCCGACGGTCTCGCTCTGGTCGAGCAGGGCGAGGATCAGGCGGCAGAGGTCGGCGACGTGGATCAGCGAGAAGCGGCCGCCGGGCGGCAGCAGGGCGAGGCCGCGCCGCGCCATCTTGAACAGCTCGAACGTCTCGCGGTCGCCGGGGCCGTAGACCGCGGGCGGGCGGACGATCGTCCAGTCGAGCCCCGAGGCGGCGACGAGCCGCTCGGAACGGGCCTTGGACCAGCCGTAATCGGAGAGATCGGGCTCGCGCGCCGCGAGCGAGGAGATATGGACGAAGCGGCGCACGCCTTGCGCGCGCGCGGCGTCGATCATCGCCGCGGTGCCACCGACATTGACCGCCTCGAAGCCGGCGCGGGTGGCGGCGTTGATCAGCCCGGCGACATGGATCACCGCGTCGGCGCCGTCGCAGAGCCTGTCGAGGCTGGCCGGGCGGTCGAGCGCGCCTTCGATCCAGTCGATGCCGTCCTCGGGGGGGCGCCAGCCGCGGGTGAGGGCGCGAAGCTCGTAGCCGGCCTCGCGCGCGGACCGCAGCAAATGGCCGCCGACGAAGCCGGTGCCACCGGTGATCGCGAGGGTGCGGATTCGCTTCACAGTGGCGACCAGTCGGCCTCCTCCACGGCTTCGCTCGCGCGGCCGATCCGCTCGACCAAAGTGTCGAGCACCGGATCGACCCCGGCGCCGGTCGCACCCGAGACGGCGAAGACCGGGGCGCCGGAGGCGGCGCGAAGCTCGTCGGCGAGCGCCTCGGCGAGCTCGTCGTCGATCAAGTCGCACTTATTGAGCGCGATCACCTCGTCCTTGTCCTCGAGCCCCTCGCCATAGGCTTCGAGCTCGACGCGCACGGTGCGCCAGGCCTCGGCGACGTCCTCGACATTGGCGTCGACGAGGTGGAGCAGGACGCGCGTGCGCTCGACATGGCCGAGGAAGCGGTCGCCGATGCCGGCGCCTTCGGCGGCGCCCTCGATCAGCCCGGGAATGTCGGCAACGACGAAATCGACCATCTTGTGGCGCACCACGCCCAGTTTCGGGTGGAGCGTGGTGAAGGGATAGGCGCCGACCTTGGCCTTGGCGTTGGAGACGGCGTTGAGGAAGGTCGACTTGCCGGCATTGGGCAGGCCGACGATGCCGACGTCGGCGATCAACTTGAGCCGCAGCCAGACCCACAATTCCTCGCCGGGCCAACCGGTGCCGTGCTGGCGCGGGGCGCGGTTGGTCGAGGTCTTGTAGGAGGCGTTGCCGCGCCCGCCCTCGCCGCCCTGCAGGAGGACGATGCGCTGGCCGACCTCGGTGAAGTCGGCGAGGATTTGTTCCTTGTCGTCGGAGAGCACCTGGGTGCCGACCGGCACCCTGACGACGAGGTCCTTGCCGCCGGCGCCGGTCTGGTCGCGGCCGGCGCCGCCCTTGCCCCGCGGCGCCTTGAAATGCTGGGTGTAGCGGAAGTCGATCAGCGTATTGAGGCCCTCGACCGCCTCGAAGATGATGTCGCCGCCCTTGCCGCCATTGCCGCCGTCGGGGCCGCCATATTCGATATATTTTTCGCGCCGGAAGCTGACCGCGCCCGGGCCTCCGCTGCCGGAGCGGATGAAGATCTTGGCCTGGTCGAGGAAATGCATCGGGGCGATATAGCGATTATCGCCGCCACGTCACCCGCTCACGGCCGCGCGTGGGTCGCCTCGTAGACTCCGAGCCGGCCGCCGCCCGGCAGGGGTGCGTAGGTAATCCGCCCCCAGGGCGCGGTTTCGATCTCGCCGCAGACGACGCCCTTGCCGGCGAGATCGGCGACGAAGGCGTCGACGTCGTCGCAGATGAAGTAGATCTGGTGGAAGCCGTTCTCGCCGCCATGGACTCCGAGCTCCCCTTCGGTGGGAAGCTTGAAGATCAGCCAGCCGCCACCCGAATCGATGCAATCGAGCCCGATGACGTCGCGCAGGAAGATGCGGTCGGCCGCCTCGTCTTTCGAGAAGATCATGCCATGGACGCCGGTGATCATTGCCCTTCTCCCAGCTTGGTGTTCGTGAGGAGGTGTCTGAGGACGATCTCCCGCGCCTTGGCGCGGTCGAGGCCGAGCGCCTCGGCCATTTCCGCGCCGAGCAGCGAATCGCCCATCGCGATGAGGACGATCCACAAGGTCGTTTCCTGCACGGGGCGATCCTCGTGGCCGGCACGCAGGCGATCGACCAGCTGGTGGATCGCGTCGAGGATCGGGTTCAGCGCGTCGCGGTTGCCAGAAAGGATCATCCAGGCGGCCAGCGCGCCTGCGCCCTCCTTGCCGAAGGCGTCGAAGGTGAGATCGACGATCGCGCGCGGGTCCGCCTCGTGGGCGCGGGCGCGCTCGACCGCCTCGGCGATCCGCGCGCAGACCCGTGCGCCGATCATCTCCGCAAGCGCTGCCTGAAGCCCGGCGGCCGACCCGAAATGGTGGAGCAGATTGGCGTGGGTCTTGCCCATCGCCGCAGCCACCGCCTTCAGCGTCACCGCCTGCGGCCCGCTCTCGATCAGCAGCGTCCGCGCCGCCTCCAACGCCGCGGCGCGCGATTCTTCGGGGGAAAGGCGTTCACGTGTTATTGACATACATGTCAGTATAGGCTAGATCAGATCCAAAGCGGAGATACAGCATGGCGTCTGCCCGTACACCCCAAGACCTCACCATCACCCCGCGCGACCGGCGCTTCGGCCGCGGCCTGCGCCAGGAGCGCTGGTGGAACGGCGGCGATCCGGTCGCTACCGCCTTCTACAACGCGCTCTCCGCCACCTTCCCCAAGGGCGAGGCCTATTTCGTCGAGAGCGTGCGCGCCTTCCGCGACGGCGCGCCGCCCAAGCTCGCCGAAGAGATCAAGAGCTTCGTCACGCAAGAGGTGATGCACAGCCGCGAGCACGTCCAGTTCAACAAGCGCGCGCTGGAGGCGGGCTACGACCTGACCAAGCTCGAGGAAAGGGTGGAGTGGCGCCTGTCGATCACCCGCGCCCGCCCGCCGGTGGTCAACCTCGCCGCGACCATGTGCCTCGAGCATTTCACCGCCATCCTCGCCCACCAATTGCTCAAGAATCCGAGCCACCTCGGCAGGGCCGATCCCGAGTGTGCGGCGCTGTGGCGCTGGCATGCGATCGAGGAGATCGAGCACAAGGCGGTCGCCTACGACACCTGGCTCCACGCCACGCGTGGCATCTCCCGCTGGCGGCGCTGGAAGATCAAGGCCAAGGTGATGTTGTTCGTCACCCGCAATTTCGTCGTCGATCGCACCTTCGGCACGCTCGAGCTGCTGCGCCAGGACGGGATTACCGGGCCCAGGGCCTGGGCGCGGATGTTCTGGTTCGCCTGGGTGCGGCCGGGCATGATGCGCAAGATCCTCGGCGCCTGGGCGGCTCTGTTCATGCCCGGCTTCCATCCCTGGAACCAGGACGACCGCGCGCTGATCGCCGGGACCGAGGCCAACCTTCAGACGCCGGCCGAAGCCTACGCCTGATCGCCCTCCGGTGTCCGCGTCGGGTGAAGCTCAACGAAGACCACCGCCGCGAGCCAGATCCCGAGCGTGATCATCAGCCTGGTCGCGTCCGCAGGCGCGAGCCCGGCCGGGCGCTGAAAATACAGGAAGAGCGCGACGGTACCGGAATAGAGAGCCAACAGGCTGTAGGCGTAGACGCGCCGTTCGGACGTCGAGAACATCCTGAGCGCCATGACGGTCGCGGCAAGGACGAAGACGATCGAGGCGTAATCCTTGAAGCCGAGCCCGCCGAGCGTGCCCAGGTTCGCGCCGAGCAGCGCGCCGAAGAACAGGTTGATGCCGTCCACCATCGCGATCTTCTCGCGCGGCGTTTGCGACATCAGCCCCGTCCATCTCCGTGCCATCGGCCGATCCTAGGCACGCGATTTCATCGCCGCAAGCGGCTCAGGCGGCCATCGGGCAGGGTGCCGCGCACGCCGGCTCATCCTGCAGGTCGAGCACGAACTCCCGGCACCGCGCCACCTCATTCCGGCCGACGCTGAAGCGCTGCCGAATCCGTCCGGTGGGCTTGAAGCCGAGCTTGCGCAGCACGGCGCCCGAGGCCGGATTGTCGGTGAAGTGACCGGCGGTGAGCCGCCGCAGCCGCAGCGATTCGCGGGCGTTGGCGATCAGCGCGGCGCCCGCCTCGGTGGCGATGCCGCGGCCCCAGAAAGGCCGCGCGATCCAGTAGCCCATCTCGGTTTCCTCCTCACCCTCCTTGTGGTGGAGACCGACCGCCCCGGCCAATTGCGGCGCGCCTTCGGTGCGCAGGAAGACGAGGCAGGTCGGATCGTGGGGCGCGCGCTCGCGCATGAGAAAGCTCTCCGCGTCGGCGAAGCTGTAAGGCCAGGGGGCCTGGGCGAGATTGCGGACGATTCCCTCGTCGCAAATCGCGCGGAAGAGCGCGGGGGCGTCCTCCCGCCAGCCGGGTCTCAGGAGCAGTCTCTGCGTAATCGCGAACATCTGTCTTCCCCTTCACGAGCCGGCCCGTGCCCCCTTGGGGTTACGGTCCGGCGACTCTTTCGTGAGGGAGACAAAAGAAAAGGGAGGGGGTCTGGCGACCCTCTCCCTCACTTGGTTCTCTACCGAGATCCTTGGGCCGCCCCTCCCGGGACAGCCCTTCCTCGGCTGTCCCTATTTTGCTTCGCTAATCGGCATCTCGACGCACACGAACTTGCGACCGAGCTTGCCGTCGCGAAACGCGACGGTGCCGGCGGTAAGCGCAAACAGGGTATGATCCTTGCCGATGCCGACATTGGCGCCCGGATAATATTTGGTGCCGCGCTGGCGCACGATGATGTTGCCGCCGACGACATTCTCGCCGCCGAACTTCTTCACGCCGAGGCGCTTGGACTGGGAATCGCGGCCGTTACGCGACGAGCCGCCTGCTTTCTTATGTGCCATGGTGCTTCTCTAGATCCGTATCGGTTTACTTGGCCTTACCAGCGGCAGGCTTCTTAGTCGAGGCCTTCTTCGCAGGTGCAGCATCGTCCTTGGGGGCCGCCTTGGTCGCGGCGGCCTTCTTCGGCGCAGCGGCCTTGGCTTCCTTGGCGGGAGCCTCGACGGCGCCCTTGGCGGGAGCCTCGGCCTTCGCCTTGGCCGGAGCGGCGGCCTTGGCCGGCTTCTCGGCCGCGGCGGGAGCCGCTTCCTGAGCCTTCGGCGCGGCCTTCTTCTCCGCCTTCTTGTCGCCGATCGCCGTGATCCTGAGGATCGTCAGCTGCTGGCGGTGCCCCGCCTTGCGGCGGTAATTGTGGCGGCGGCGCTTCTTGAAGACGGTGACCTTGTCGGCCTTCGCCTGGGCGACGATCTCGGCCGAGACGGTGAGGCCGTCGGTCTTCTTCGATTCCCCGCCGTCGCCGGCGAAGAGGACGTCGCTCAGGGTGATCGTGTCGCCCGCCTCTCCGGCGAGCTTCTCGACGACGATCTTGTCTCCGGCGGCGACGCGATATTGCTTGCCGCCCGTGCGCACGATAGCGAACATGGGTCTATTCCATTCAACTCGAAAATTGCTTGACGCGCCAAGCCAGGCTCGGCGCGGGACGTGGGCTGCTACAAAGAGAGGGCGGCGCTGTCAACCGAAGCGGGGCGAATAATGGCCCTAGTGGCGCCGCTCCGGGCGCAGCCGGTAGCGGCCTTTGGAGAAGCCTTCGAACATGTCGCCGATCGCCGGATGCTCGACGGGGCCGCCGATATCGTCGCTGAGCAGGTTCTGCTGGCTGACATAAGCGATGTAGGAGCTCTCCGAATTCTCCGCGAGCAGGTGGTAATAAGGCTGGTCCTTGGGCGGCCGGATGTCCTCGGGGATCGCCTGGTACCATTCCTCGCTGTTGGCGAAGACCGGATCGACGTCGAAGATCACGCCGCGGAAATCGAACAGCCGGTGGCGGACGACCTCGCCGATCGTGAAACGGGCGGTCGCGACCGGCGGCGCCATGGGATTGGCGAGGATGTCTTCGCTACGCGTCACGCCCCATATGTAGTGGAGGGGGGCGCCCGTCACAAGCAAGCCGAGGGGTTCTCGCCGCGAATCCGGCGCTTCCGGGCGATTGCGCTCGTGCGGATTTGGCATTAGAGCGCGCGGCTCATCGACCCGGCCGCGTTCGAGCGGCTGTGATTACCCCATGCGGAGAGGTGCCGGAGTGGTCGATCGGGGCGGTCTCGAAAACCGTTGAGCGTGCAAGCGTTCCGAGGGTTCGAATCCCTCCCTCTCCGCCACATATCTGACCCCATAACCAGTATTCGGCGCGCGGCCAGCCATTGCCACTAGCGCCTTTCCGATCAGGCCAATAAGGCCCATGCAGGATGGAGAGCGGCGCCTGCACGGGCGCCACGCGACGGGAGTAGGGGAAAAAGATGATCGTGTTGGGAAGCCTTTTATTGGCCGCCGCCTCGAGCGCGCCGGCGCCCTCCGACTCGGCCGGTGTCGAGCAGCGCGTCGAGCGGGTGCTGCGCGCGACGCCGATCATCGATGGGCACAATGATCTGCCGTGGGAGATTCGCCAGAATTTCGCGGGGCGGTTCGACCGGCTCGATCTCACCGCCGACACGTCGCATCTCTCCTCCTCCCTGCAGACCGATCTGCCGCGACTCCGGCAGGGCCATGTCGGCGGTCAATTCTGGTCGGTGTGGATCCCGACGACTCTGCGCGGGACAGAAGCGGTGCAGGTGACGCTCGAGCAGATCGATCTCGTCCGCCGTATGGTCGCGCGCTATCCGACGGAGCTCGAGCTCGCCTACACCGCGGCCGATATCCGCCGGATCGAACGCGCCGGCCGGATCGCCTCGCTGATCGGCGTGGAAGGCGGGCACCAGATCGGCAATTCGCCGGCGGCGCTGCGCAGCTTCTTCGCGCTCGGCGTGCGCTACATGACGCTGGCCCATTCCTCGAACAACGACTTCGTCGATTCCGCCACCGACGCGCCCGTCCATCACGGGCTGACGCCGTTCGGCAAGGCGATCGTCCATGAGATGAACCGCCTTGGCATGATCGTCGACCTCAGCCATGTCTCGGCCGAAGCCATGCGCCAGGCGCTCGCCGAGACGCGGGCGCCGGTTATCTTCTCCCATTCGAGCGCGCGCGCGATCGTCGATCATCCCCGCGATGTTCCCGACGATGTGCTGCGACTGTTGCCGGCCAATGGCGGCGTGGTGATGGTGAACTTCTATTCCGGCTTCATTTCCGAGCCCTATCGCCGGCGCGCGGCGGACCGCGCGGCGGAGGAGGCCCGGCTCAAGGCGCTCCATCCCGGCGATCCGGAACGGCGCGCCGCGGCCTTGGCAGAGTGGGAGCGCGCGCACCCGCGGCCTGCCACGACGATCGGGGACGTCGCCGACCATATCGACCACGTCCGGCAGATCGCGGGCGTGGATCATGTCGGGATCGGCTCCGATTTCGACGGCGTGGATGGCGAGCTGCCCGCGGGGCTCGAAGGCGTCGATCGCTACCCGGCTTTGTTCCAGGAACTGGCCCGGCGCGGCTGGAGCGACCAGGATCTGGCGAAGCTCGCGGGCGGCAATGTCCTGAGGGCGATGGAGCGCGTCGAGCAGGTCGCCGTGTCGATGCGCGCGGAGCCGCCGATGACCGCGACCATCGCGGAACTGGACGGCGCGGCCGCGCGGCCGGCGGCCAACTAGCCCGAAGCCGCGCGCAGGTCGCGCACCGGCGGGGAGGGGGCGGCGTCGCCGGCCGCCTCCGGCCCGTGCAGGTTCATCAGCGAGTTCATCAGGCTCTCGTCGGCACTCGAGCAGATGCCGAGCGCGGTCGCTTCCTCGCACCCTTCGGCGACGATGTAGGCGTGGCCCATCTGCGAATCGATGTAGATAGATTCACCCTCCTCGAGGATCACCGGATCGTAAAATTCGGTGTGCACCTCGATGCGGCCGCTGATCACGTAGATATATTCCTCGCCCGAGTGGCGGACGAGGTCGCCGAACTCCTCGACCGTCTTGGCCCGGATGTTGGTGAGGATGGGGATCATCCGCTTCCGGCGCAGCTCGGGGCAGAGATAGTGATAGTCATAATTATCCGTGGTGACCTGGATCGCGCGGTCGAGCCGGCCGATGCTGCGCCGCGCGGTGACCGGCGCTTCCGCGGCTTCGGACGTCTCGGCGAACAGGTCCGACATGCGGATGCCGAGGCGCTGGCTGAGCTGCTGCAGCTTGTCGTAGGTGAGGGTCAGCCGGTCATGCTCGACCTTCGACAGGGTCGAGACCGGGATGCCGCTGCGGTCACTCATCTCCTTGAGCGTCCAGCCATTATGGGCGCGCAGCGCGCGCATCACGCCGCCGAGCGTCGACTGTCCCATCTGCCTGTCCGTTCGTGCCATAGCGCCTCGCGTTTGACATTTTTCTGATTAGGCCACTATGTCCTGATCAGGCCTGATCCTATACAGGCCGCAACATAGCGGGAGCAGCGGCCTGAGGCAAACGGTCCGCCGCCACAGGGGAGAACTTCGAATGCGCCGAATGAAATTTCTTTTCGCAGGGATTCTCGCAATTTGCGGAATCGCGACGGTGGCGCGGCAGACCGTCCCGCTGGGCCCGCCCGCGCCGAAGCAGCAGGCCGAATCGGCCGCGCCTGTGGCACCGACTCCGGTGCCGGCCGGCGGCGCCGAGCTCAACGCCGCGGACGTGAACGCCTGGCTCGACGGCTACATGCCGCATGCGCTTTCGGCCAACGACATGGCCGGCGCGGTGGTGGTCGTCGTCAAGGACGGCCAGGTCCTGACCCAGCGCGGATTCGGCTTCTCCGACGTCGCGCGTCGCGCCCCTGTCGATCCCGCCGCGACCCTGTTTCGGCCGGGCTCGATCTCCAAGCTGTTCACCTGGACTGCAGTCATGCAGCAGGTGGAACAGGGCCGTCTCGATCTCGACGCCGACGTCAATCGCTACCTCGATTTCCAAATTCCGCCGCGCGACGGCCAGCCGATCACGCTCCGCCAGATCATGAGCCACACCGCCGGCTTCGAGGAGCAGATCAAGACCTTGATCGGTTATGACCGTGCCAGCATGCCGAGCACCGAGGAGCAGCTGAAGCGCTGGATCCCGAGCCGGGTCTATGCGCCGGGCTCGACGCCGGCCTATTCCAACTACGCCACGGCGCTCGCCGGCTATATCGTCCAGCGAGTCAGCCACGAGCCGTTCGACGATTATGTCGAGCGTCACATCTTCGCCCCGCTCGGCATGGCCAATTCGAGCATGCGCCAGCCGTTGCCGCCGCGCCTGGCGCGGATGATGTCGCAAGGTTACCGGGTCGCGTCGGGCGAGCCCGTCCGCTTCGAGATCGTCGGACCGGCCCCGGCCGGCTCGCTCAGCACAACCGGCGCCGACATGGCGCGGTTCATGATCGCCCATCTCAACAACGGTGCCGGCCTGCTTCGCCCGGAAACGGCGCGGGCGATGCACACGACCCGCTTCTCCTACGGCATCGGCCCGCTCCCGCGGATGCTGCTCGGCTTCTACGAAGCGAACATCAACGGGCAGCACGTGATCAGCCATGGCGGTGACACGGGTGCCTTCCACTCTGAATTCTTTCTCTTCACCGACTCCAATGTCGGCCTGTTCGTCTCGTTCAACAGCGGTGGCCGCGGCGGCGCGGCGCTGCCCGTTCGCCGGGCTTTGTTCGAGCAGTTCGCCGACCGCTACTTCCCGGCGCCGGCGGACACCCGCCGGGTGCCGGCGGCGACCGCGGCCGAGCATGCCCGCCTGATGACCGGCAACTGGACCGCTTCGCGCGCTCCGGTCACCACCTTCCTCAACATCACCGAATTGCTCGGCCAGACCAGTGTCGGGGTCGGCAAGGACGGCGAGCTCAACCTCCCGTTCCAGCTCGGCCAAGGCACGGCGGCGCGCCGCTGGGTCGAGGTCGAGCCGTTCGTCTGGCACGACCTCAACAGCCATGAGGTGCTCGCTGCCCAGGTCGAGAACGGGGTGCCGGTGCGCTTCAGTATCGCCACGGTCTCGCCGTTCACGGTCTGGGACCGCGAGCCCTGGTATCGCAACTCGGCGCTACTGCTGCCGCTCGTCTACGCCAGCCTCTTCATCCTCTTCCTGACCGCGATCCTGTGGCCGACCCGCTGGCTCGTCCGGCGCAAGTTCGGCGCGACGCTCGCGCTCGAGAAGGGCGATCTGCGCTCCTACCGGCTGGTCCGCACCTTCTCCTGGCTGATCCTCGCCGTGCTGATCGGCTGGGCGGTGGTGCTGAGCATGCTCGGTGAGCTCAGCCGCCTCAATTCAAGCTTCGATCCGATCATCTACTTCATCCAGATCGCGACGATCATCGTCCTGTTCGGCGCGGTCGGAGTGTTCGGCTGGGATCTTTGGACGGTGTGGCGCGGCAAGCGGCGCTGGACCGCCAAGGTGTGGAGCATCTTCGTCCTCTTAGCAGGGCTGGTGGTGCTCTGGATCGGCTGGGCGTTCCACCTGATCGGCCTCGGCGCCAACTACTGATGCCGAAAGTCGAGCTGGAGGCCGGGCGGGAGAAACTCCGCCTGGCCGCCCCCTTCCGCATCGCCGGCTACGTCTTCGAGGAGTCGGAGGTGGTTGTCGTCACGCTCACCGACGGCGCGCATCGCGGGCGCGGCGAGGGCGGGGGTGCTTATTACCTCGGGGACGATGCCGACCGGATGATGGCCGACATCGAAGCCGCGCGCGGCGCGATCGAAGAGGGGACCGATCGCGCCGCGCTTCAAGCGCTGATGCCCAGCGGCGGCGGACGCAACGCCGTCGACTGCGCCTTGTGGGAGCTCGACGCCGCGCGCTCGGGAAAGCCCGCCTGGAAGCTCGCCGGAATCGATGCGCCGCGGCCCTTGCTGACCACCTTCACGCTCGGCGCCGATACGCCGGAGGTCATGGCCGAGGGCGCACGGAATTATGCCGGAGCGCGTGCGATCAAGGTCAAGCTCACTGGCGAGATCGAGCTCGATCTTGCCCGGGTCGAGGCGATCCGCGCGGCGCGGCCGGACGTCTGGCTCGGGGTCGACGCGAACCAGGGCTATGAGCGGCGAGGGCTTGAATGGCTCGCCGCTGCGCTGGTCGAGCAGGACGTCTCGCTAATCGAGCAGCCGCTCGCGCGGGGCGCCGAAGCCGGTCTGGACGGGTTCCGCTCGCCGATCCCGATCGCCGCCGACGAAAGCGCGCTGACCGCTGCGGATCTGCCGGGCCTGGTCGACCGGTTCGACGTCGTCAACATCAAGCTCGACAAGAGCGGGGGCCTCACCGAGGCGCTGGCGATGATCGAAGAAGCGCGCCGGCTCGGGCTCGGCGTGATGGTCGGCAACATGGTCGGAAGCAGCCTCGCCATGGCGCCGGCCTATATCGTCGGCCAGCATTGCGACATCGTCGACCTCGACGGCCCGACCTTCCTGGCCTGCGACCGCACGCCGAGCGTCGTCTATCGCGATGGCCTCATCGAGTGCGGCGACGATGTCTGGGGCACCGGCGCGAAGGTCACGGCATGAGCGCGGCGGGCGCGCCGACGGAGCGGAGCTGGTTCGGGCAGCCGCCGGGGCTGACCATCCTGTTCCTCACCAACATGTGGGAGCAATTCTCCTATTTCGGGATGCGCGCGCTGCTCGTCTATTACATGACGACGACGCTCCTGTTCGGCCAGGAGAGCGCCTCCTCCGTCTACGGCTTCTACACCGCCTTCGCCTATTTCACGCCGATCATCGGCGGGGTCATCGCCGACCGCTGGCTCGGCAAGCGCAAGGCGGTGACGATCGGCGCGATGGTCATGGCGGCGGGCCATTTCATGATGGCCTTCGAGCCGCTCTTCTACCCGGCGCTAGCGACGATCGCGCTCGGCAACGGCCTGTTCCTGCCGACCCTGCCGAGCCAGATCAACGACCTCTACACCGCCGACGATCCGCGCCGACCCTGGGCCTATAACGTCTATTATGTCGGAGTGAATGTCGGTGCCTTTCTCGCGCCGCTCATCTGCGGCTTCCTCGGCGAGACCTATGGCTGGCATTACGGTTTCGGCGCCGCCGGCGTGGGGATGCTCACCGGTCTCGTAATCTATCTGGCGGGCGAGCGTTACCTGCCGCCAGAGCGGGACCGCGACCGCCTGTTGCCCGCGGCTTCGGAGGCGAGAGCCCACCGCGGCCGCGACACGTTGCTGCTCCTGATCGGCATCGGTCTCGCAGTGACCGTCTTCCGCGGGGCGTACGAGCAGATCGGCAACACCTTCGCGCTGTGGATGCGCGACGATGTCGACCGCGTCATCGGCGGGGTCGAGATCGGGGCGGCGATGTTCTTCTCGCTGAACCCGCTGCTGGTGATGGTCATGACCCCGCTTCTGCTGGTCCGCTGGCGCCGCCAGGCGGAGCGGGGGCGCGAGCTTTCGGTGATGCAGAAGATGGCGGTGGGCGCGGCGCTCGTCGCTTCGTCCTACCTGCTCGCGGCCGCGGCCGAGATGGTTGCGGGTGACGCTCCGGCGCACTGGCTGTGGCTCTTGAGCTTCTTCGTCATCTTCACCCTCGGTGAGCTTTACATCCTGCCCAACGGTCTGGGCATCTTCGCCCGGCTGGCACCGCCGAAGCTGGGCGCCAGCACCGTCGCCGCCTGGTATTTCGCGATCTTCACCGGAAGCCTCGCGGCCGGTCAGGTCGGCCGCCTGTGGAGCCGGACCGGCCACACCACCTTCTTCGTGCTGCTCGCCGGAATCGCCTTGGCGGCTGCCTTGTTCCTGCTGCTGCTCGACCGTCCCGCGCGGGCCGTGCTCGAGCGCCGCGCTGGGGCTGCGGCAGGTGCCTTCGCCGAGACAAGTGAGGTTTGACATTTCTCGAATCAGGACGCTAATGTCCTGATCCAGACAAAAGTCGTCTGAGTGGGGTTTTGAGCGCGAGATCGGAAAGCCGACCGCCGTCACCACTCGGATCAAATTTCGGGCGCCCGGCCGGGCGTGGGGGGCGTGATCGCAAACTGCGGCGCGCCGGGGTTAGGGAGAGGAGTTTCCAAGAATGCCAAAGCTCGGTTTCGCGGGGCGTGCGCCTCTTTTCGTATCTGCGGCCTTGATCGCCCTGGTCGGCGCCGGAGCGGCTCAGGCGCAGGATACGCCCGCGCAGGGCAGCGCATCCGCCGCCAATCCGACCACGGACGACAACGCGATCGTCGTCACCGCACAGCGCCGCGCCCAGATCCTGGCAGAGGTGCCGCAGGCCGTCTCCAACATCGGC
>DASQJU010000276.1:0-4165 GCA_035630915.1 Allosphingosinicella sp. | reverse complement strand
GCAAGACATTGGCGTCGAGCGCAACAAGACAGGTGTTCTGAATCTCGCCTATCGCCTTCTGTTTAACAGCAAACAGAGTGCCGGGGTCGGGAAACACGTTATTCAACCAAAATTGGTCAAACGTCCGATCCGAAAAAGGGTCTAGGCAGTCATCGTCCTTCGCCATGTTTTCCTCGCAGACCGCAGCGGTTTGCCAGAGGCCCCCATTTGGACGCCTCGATGCCCCATCATGCTGACTTCGGATGGTTCATCAAGTAGAGATGCGCGATCGCTGCACTTGGCGACCCTTCTCTCGCCGCCCATTGCCCCCCGCTCCAATTGAGGCGTATCCCAACCCCACCGCACACCGCGCCCGGGGGAGACGCGCCGATGCTGATTGCCATTCTCGTCCCGCTCGGGCTCGGCATCCTCGTCTATCTCTACGCGCTGGTCCGCGCGGCGCTGGCCAAGCGGGCGACGCCGACCATGGAGGCGCTGGCGCTCGGCGCGGTGGTCAGCTTCTTCGACACGCTCGGGATCGGCTGCTTCGCGCCGACCACCGCCTGGCTGCGCTTCCGCAAGCTGGTGCCCGACCGGCTGATCCCGCCGACGCTCCTGGTGGGCCTCACCCCCCAGGCGATGGTCCAGTCGATCATCTACATGACGCTCGTTCCGGTCGATCCGGTGCTGCTGGTCGGCTGCATCATCGCCAACGTGCTCGGCGGCGTGATCGGGGCGTCGCTGGTGGTGCGGGCGCGGGTGTGGATCGTCCAGGCCGTTGTCGCGATCGGGCTGCTGCTCGCGGCGATCGCCTATACGATGACCAATCTCGACCTGATCCCCGGGGGCGGGACGGCGACGGGCCTTCCGCCCTTGCTCACGACCATCGCCATCGTCGTCAATTTCGCGCTCGGAATCCTGATGAACTTCGGCGTCGGCAACTACGCGCCGATGCTGGTGATGTTCGGGCTGATGGGGATGAACCCGCAATCCTCCTTCCCGGTGATGGCGACCGGCGCGTCGTTGATGGGGGTCAGCTCAAGCGTGAAGCATATCGGAGTCGGCCAGATCGACCTTCGAATCTGCCTCGGCCTCGCCATCGGCGGCATTCCGGCGGTGCTGGTGGCCGCGTTCATCGTCAAGTCGATGCCGGTCTTCTGGCTGCGCTGGATGGTGGTCGCGATCGTGCTCTACACCGCCATCGTGCTGATCCGCTCGGCGCGGATCGGGCGGCGCGAGCACAAGGCCGAGGGGGCGACGGCGGCGGTCGCGGCGCCGTGAGCGACGAGTCTGTGAGGACGGATCCTGGGGCCCTCAACCGGGCGTTCGCCAAATACGACCAGGTGACGAAGGCGCACACCTATCGCCTCGCCGAGCATGAGAGCGACGCGTTCGACGAGGATTTCGAGATCGCCACGCTCGATTTCGGTGCGTTCCTGCACGGCGACGAGGGCGACAAGGCGCGCTTCGCCGAAGCGTTCGGCGCGGCGCTGAAGGAGATCGGCTTCGCCGTCCTCACCGGCCACGGCGTCGATCCGGCGCTCTACGAGACGATGGAGCAGGCGGTCCGCGACGTCTTCACCGCGACTGCAATCGCGGAGAAGATGCGCTTTCGCGCGGCCCGCCAAGGCTCGGTCGCGCAGGGCTATTTCCCGCTCGAGCAGACCAGCGACATCCATCCCGATCTGGTCGAAGGCTGGGTGTTCTGCCGGCGCGCGTTCGACCTTCCGCAGGACAGGGACGCGCCGTTCCGGGCCGAGGAATTTTGGCCGCGCGCCGAGCAGGAGCGGATTTTCCGGCCGCTGGTCCTCGCCCACGAGGCGCTGATCAAGCCGATCGCGCAGGCGATGCTCGAGGGTCTCGGCTGCGAGGCGCATCTGCTCGACGAGCGGCTGACCGAAACCAATTTCGGGCTGCGCCTCAATTACTATCCGCCGCTGAGCGAGGAACAGGACCGCTCCGGCGCGGGGCGGCTGCTCGGCCACGAGGATGTGGACCTGTTCACCCTCCTGCCGGCGTCGCGGATGGAGGGGCTGCAGGTGTGGAACCACCGGACGGCCAAGTGGGTGCGGCTCAATGCGCCGCCGGGATCGATCGTGATCAACACCGGCGACTATATGCAGCTGCTCTCCAACGACCTTTATCCCTCGACCACCCACCGCGTCGGCAAGCCGCGCGACGGTTCGCATTTGCGCTCCGCGCGGGTGTCGTTCCCGATGGCGGTCTATCTGTGGGAGGAGGAGATGCTCGAAGTGCTGCCCGGCCTCGGCGCGCCGCATTACGCGCCGGTCAAGGCGATCGCCTTCCACACCGCGAGCACGAGCAAATTCTACGGCGACGATTATGCCGTGACGGACGCCTGAAAAAGCGGATAAGCGTGCCCGCATCACCAGAACGAGGACCGACGAGATGGCCAAGGGACAGAAGAAATCGAACAAGGAAGTCCGCAAGCCCAAGGCGGAGAAGCCCAAGACGAACGCGTCGCAGCCGACGATGAAGGGGCTGATCAAGGACAGCGGCCGCTGAGCGAAGCGGGTGGGGCTTGGGGTGCGGGCGGCGTCCGCATCCTGGTCGATGCCGACGCCTGCCCGGTCAAGGACGAGGTCTACCGCGTCGCCTGGCGCCACGAAGTGCCGGTCGCGGTGGTCAGCAACAGCCGGCTGCGCGTGCCCGAGCATGCGCTGATCGAGCGGGTCGTCGTCTCCGACGGGTTCGACGCGGCCGACGACTGGATCGCGGAAGCGGCGGACGCGCGCGCCGTGGTGATCACCGCCGACATCCTGCTCGCCGACCGCTGCCTCAAGGCCGGCGCGGCGGTGATCGGTCCCAACGGCAAGCCGTTCACGACCAGCTCGATCGGCGCCGCGGTTGCGACCCGGGCGATCATGGCCGATCTGCGGGCCGGGGCCGTCGGCGACGCGATCGGCGGGCCGCCGCCCTTCGCCAAGGCCGATCGCTCGCGCTTCCTCCAGGCGCTGGACGAAGCGCTGGTGCGGCTCAAGCGGGGCTGAGCTCAGATCAGAGCGGCGGTGCGGGCGAAGCCGAGGCTGTCGAACATCTCGAGCAGGCGGACCGCCCGGCCGTTCTCGAACGTCCAGATGTCGACCTTGGGGGTGTCGATCTCGCGGCCGCTATTCCGGTTCCGCCAGGCGCAGCGGCCGATCCAGACGATCGTGTCGCCCTCGGCGACGATCTTCTCCTGCGGAAAATCGAGCATCTCCCAGTCGCGCGCGAGGATCGCGAAATAGTCGCGCGCCTCGGCGTGGGTCTTGCGGTCGGCGGCGAGATCGTCGGGCAGCGCCGGCTCGAGCACCGAGCGCATCTCGACCTCCTCCGCCATCAGATCGAGGAACAGCTCGGCGCTCTTGCCCTTCGTGTCGCGCCACTGGCGATAGGCCTCGGCGACCCGCGCCACGGGCAGTTCGGGATCGTGCATCGGCAAGTCCTTCCCAAGTCGAACGACAGCACAGGGCCACGCAATCGGCGCGGATAATGCTGAGCGGACCATTTACCATTTAAACACGTGAAGGACGTAAAGGAATTCCCGTCATTTGCGGGAAGACCGGCGATGCAATTTCCCAACGAGATCCAGGCCTGCCTGCTGTTCGACCAGCGGGTCGACTCGCTCGAGACGATGGTCCGCGCGTTCCTTCGGATTGCCGAATCCAATCTGTGCGCGCGGTTCAACGTGCCCGAAGCCAATCCAGGCGTCTTCTACCGCCTGTTCGGCGCCGACGAGCTGACGATCACCATCGAATATCTCGACAAGCCGGCCAGCGCGGAGGTGTTCCAGCAGCCGCTCGGTTCGGCGATCACCGGGATCGTCTGCCCCGACATCCGCCAGCGGCTGATCCAGAGCCGCTCGCACATCCTGATCAACGTGTCGCACGGGGCGCTCGGCAACGTGCTCGAGAGCACGCCCGAGATCGCGGCGATGATGCGGGACATCAACTACCCGATGCCCGGCGCGTCGCTGCCGCAATTCGCGCGGCGGCTGGCGGTGTGCGCGATGATCGCGCGGATCGTCGGCGATCACGCGCCCGCGAGCGTCGTCCACTGGACGCAGAGCAACCAGCTCTTTCCGGGCGAGGCCTTCGACGGCCTGGCGGCGATGGAGCCGCCCAGCCCGCTCCACGTCCACCCCTACCTCTACGGCCATTCGATGGGCGAGGACGGCAAGGCGAAG
>DASQJU010000275.1:0-8562 GCA_035630915.1 Allosphingosinicella sp. | reverse complement strand
TCGCGCAGCTTTCGGTCCATCACGTCGAGGCCGTGCGGGTCGACGTCGAGCATCGCCAGCGCGTCGTCGCGCAGCTTCGCGGCCGGGTGGCCCTTGGCGAGGTCGGCGGCGTGGGCGGCGAGCTTGTAGGTAACGACGCCGACCTTGACGTCGTCGCGGTCGGGGAGGCCGAGATGCTCCTTGGGAGTGACGTAGCAGAGCATCGCGCAGCCGAAGCTGCCGATCATGGCCGCACCGATGCCGCTGGTGATGTGGTCGTAGCCAGGCGCGATGTCGGTGGTCAGCGGGCCCAAGGTGTAGAACGGCGCCTCGCCGCACACCTCGAGCTGCTTTTCCATATTCTCCTTGATCTTGTGCATCGGCACATGGCCGGGGCCTTCGATCATCACCTGGACGTCGTGCGCCCAGGCGCGCTTGGTCAGCTCGCCCAGCGTATAGAGTTCGGCGAACTGGGCCTCGTCATTGGCGTCGGCGATGCTGCCGGGGCGGAGGCCATCGCCGAGCGAGAAGGCGATGTCGTAGGCCTTCATGATCTCGCAAATCTCCTCGAAGCGCGTGTAGAGGAAGCTCTCCTGGTGGTGGCTGAGGCACCATTTGGCCATGATCGAGCCGCCGCGGGAGACGATGCCGGTGACGCGCTTCGCGGTCATCGGGATGTAGGGCAGGCGGACGCCCGCGTGGATGGTGAAATAGTCGACGCCCTGCTCGGCCTGCTCGATGAGCGTGTCGCGGTAGATCTCCCAGGTCAGCTCCTCGGCGACGCCGCCGACCTTCTCCAGCGCCTGATAGATGGGGACGGTGCCGATCGGGACCGGGCTGTTGCGGACGATCCATTCGCGGGTGTCGTGGATGTTGCGCCCCGTGGAGAGGTCCATCACCGTGTCCGCGCCCCAGCGGATCGACCAGACCATCTTGTCGACCTCGGCGGCGACGTCGGAGGCGACCGCCGAGTTGCCGATGTTGGCGTTGATCTTGACCAGGAAGTTGCGGCCGATCGCCATCGGCTCGCTCTCGGGATGGTTGATGTTGTTGGGGATGATCGCGCGGCCGCGGGCGACCTCGTCGCGGACGAATTCCGGGGTGACGTAATCGGGGATGGACGCGCCGAAATCCTGGCCGTCGCGGGCTTGGGCCGCGAGCTGCTCGCGGCCCAGATTTTCGCGGATCGCGACATATTCCATCTCGGGGGTGATGATGCCCTTTCGCGCGTAGTGCATCTGGCTGACGTTGGCGCCGGGCTTCGCGCGCAGCACCTTTCGGCGGACGTTGGGGAAGGGCTGGACGCCGCCGGAGCGGTCCGGGCCGAGCTGGCCGTTATCCTCGGGGCGGACCTCGCGCTGGAGCACCTCCTCGACGTCGCCGCGCGCCGTTATCCACTCGCGGCGAAGCTCGGGCAGGCCGGCCATGATGTCGATGCGCGCCTCGGGATCGGTATAGGGGCCCGAGCAATCGTAGACGTTGAGCGGCGGCTCGCCCGAGCTCGGCTCGAGGTCGATCGCGCGCATCGCGACCTTGAGCGGCCCCACGTGGATCTTGCGCGAGCCGCGGATCGGGCCTGTCGTGACCTTAAGCTCGGTGCGGGCGGGGGCGTCGGCCATATTCTCATCTCCTCTTCGGAGGGAGAACGGGGGCGCCGAACTCCGCTCCCTACGCCGGTGTCAGCCGGATCAGGTTCGACGGGTCGCGGCCGATCTGCCGCCTCTCAACCGCACGCGCGGTCCCCCGGGGAAGGCCTTGCTCTAGCCGTTCGGCGCGACGGGGGAAAGGGCTCAGCCGAAGACTTCGGCGACCGCCTCCGGGTCGTCGTGCTTCAGATAGGTGTTGGCGACGCGCTTCGAACGCAGGAAGTAGGCGGTCCAGACGACCGCGAAGACAAACGGGCGGGCGATCTCGACGTCGGCGCCCTGCATCAGATCGCGCACCGGAAGGCCGGTGATCAGCGAGATGCCGATGAAATCGACGGAGGTGGAACCGATGGCGAGGATCCACAGCCAGGCGATGGTCATCCGCACCGTCTGCCACACCTGGACCTTGTGGAGCCGCCAGACGATGTACCAGCAGCCGGCGGCGATCGCCGCGAGGAGGCTCCATTCGAATGTCTGCAGCGTCGCCCATTGCGCGCCATAAGCGGGGGCAATCGACGGATCGCCGTACAGCGTCGACACGAGGCTGACGACCATCCCGACGGGGGTGAAAAACCCGAGCACCAGCACGAAGAAGGCCAGCCAGCCGCCGACCCCCGCACCGCCTTCGTCATTATAGGCCATGGCCGATCCCCCCTTGCCCCAGCCGGAATCTATTCGGCTGCCGCGCGAACCGCCAGCGCTTTTCGCGCCCGGCGCATGCGTCTATCCTGGAAGGGAGACAGCGATGAGACCCGACCTTTCCGATCCCGCGGCCCGCGCCGCCTACAAGGCCGAGCTGCGCGGCCTCGCGCGCGGCTGGCGGCTGCTCGGCTTCGCGCTGATCCTGGGCGGCGTCGCGGCGCAATTCTACCTGCGCATGCAGGGCATCGACGGCGGGCCGCTATGGCCCGCTAGCTGGACCGCGATCGCCGCCGGCTGGGCGATCTTCATCGCCGTGATCGTCTATCGCACGCGCCATCACAAGGCGCGGATGGCGGAGGATTGAGCGGGCCATGTGCAACGAGCACCGCCGCACGGTCGAGCTCGGCCGAATCTCCGACGCCTTCGCCCAGCTGCGCATTCCTTTGCGCTTCCCCGAGGGCGCTCCGAACCTCGCTTCGCTCGAGAGCATCAAGATCACCGACCCGACCGCCATGGTCCGTGAACAGGGCGGCGCGTTCGAGCTGGTCCAGCGCCGCTGGAGCTGGCCGCGGCCGACCGGCAAGCCGGTGTTCAACTATCGCGCCGAGGGGCGGTCGTTCGACAACAAGGCGGGGAGCGGGCGCTGCCTGATCGTCGCCGACGGCTTCTACGAATATACCGCGCCCGAGGAGGGATCGAAGCGCAAGACGCGCTGGCTATTCACCAAAGCGGGCGAGGATGTGTTCGGGATTGCCGGTCTGTGGCGGACAGACGCCAAGGTGGGCGAGGCCTGCACGATGCTGACGGTCGAGCCCGGCCCGGACGTCGCGCCCTATCACAACCGGCAGATCGTCATCGTCCCGCGCGCCGATTGGGGGCGCTGGCTGGACGGCTCGGCGCCGGCAGCAGAGTTGTTGCGGCCGAGCCCGGCCGGCTCGCTCGCGGTGAAGCGCGCCTAGAGCGGCAGCTCAAGCTCCAGCGGCTCTGCCGCCGGCTCGCCGCTTTCGCCGAGATTGGACAAGGTCAGGCCGAGCAGGCGGACGCTCTTGGGCAGCGGCATCAGGCCGTGGAGGAGCGCGCAGCCGATAGCGAGGAACTCCTCGCGGCTTGCGACGGCGCGATCGAGGCTCTTCGCGCGGGTGACGAGCTGGAAATCGCGATACTTGACCTTGAGGGTGACGGTGCGGCCCGTAATCTCCTTGTCCTCGATCCGCCGCCAGACGGTCTGGCTGATCCGGTCGAGCTCGGCGCAGAGCGCGGCCTCGTCGGACAGGTCTTCGAGGAACGTGTCCTCGGCGCCGATCGACTTGTAGGGACGGTCGGGCTTCACCTGGCGGTGGCAGATGCCGCGCGCGAGGTTGTAATAATAATCGCCCGAGCTGCCGAAATTGTGGGTCAGGAAGGCGAGGCTCTGGGCGCGCAGATCGGCGCCGGTGAGGATGCCGAGCCCGGCCATCCTCTCCGCGGTCTTGGGGCCGATGCCGTGGAAGCGCTTGACCGGGAGCGGGGCGACGAACGCCTCGCCCTTGCCGGGCGGGACGACGCACAGGCCATCGGGCTTGTTCTGGTCCGACGCGAGCTTGGCGAGGAACTTGTTGTAGGAGACGCCGGCCGAGGCGGTGAGCTGCGTTTCGGCGCGGATGCGCTGGCGGATCTCCTCGGCGATGCGGGTGGCGACGCCGATCCCCTTCAGATCCTCGGTGACGTCGAGATAGGCCTCGTCGAGGCTGAGCGGCTCGACCAGAGGCGTGTAATCGAGGAAGATCGCGCGGATCGCCTGCGAGACGGCGCGGTAGATTTCGAAGCGCGGCTTGACGAAGACGAGGTCGGGGCAGCGGCGCTGGGCCGTGACCGAGGGCATGGCCGAGCGCACGCCGTAGCGCCGCGCCTCGTAGCTCGCCGCCGCGACCACCCCGCGCACGCCGCCGCCGACCGCGACCGGCTTGCCCCTCAGCGCGGGATCGTCGCGCTGCTCGACCGAGGCGTAGAAGGCATCCATGTCGACATGGATGATCTTGCGCTGGGGCGGGGGCTGCGCGTCGTTCACGCTTTGTCTATAGCGCATGCCGGGCGCGGCGCAGTCCCAAAATGGGTCTGACGCCGCGAAGCCGTGGCGCCATGCAGTAATATTGCGGTAGGGACAAAAGGATGGCGCGGGGCAGGCGAGACGGAATCCTCATTGCGGGGGGCGGATTGGCGGGAAGCCTCGCCGCCTTGGCCATGGCGCGCCACCGGCCGGACGTCCCGCTGCTGGTCGTTGAGGAACGCGAGACGTTCGGCGGCGAAGGCCACCGCCTGTTCGCCGAAACGGAGCTGGAGGAGAAGGGCGCGGCGCTCGCCGGAGCGATCGCGCCCGCGCGCTGGCCGGGCTTCTACCTCGCCTTCCCGGGCCTCGCCCGCAAGATCAAAGGCGAATGGGGCGATCTCGACGCCGCCAGCCTCCATAAGGCGATGACCGCCGCGCTGACGCCGGGGCAATACCGGCTCGGCACCAAGGTCGTCGCGGTGCGCGAGGATGCGCTGGTCCTTGACGGCGGCGAGACGATCAAGGCCGAGGGCGCGATCGACGCGCGCGGCGCGACCAACCTTTCGGCGCTGTCTTTGATTTACGAGGCGCGGCTCGAGCGCGACTATGCCTTCCGCGCACCGCACCGGGTCGACCGCCCGGTGACGATCGACGCCACGGTCCCGCAGGGCGGCGGGCTGCGCTATTTCGAATGCGTGCCGCTCGACGAGACTCGGCTGGCCATCGCCGATGTCTGCATTTCCGAGCGCTCGCAGAGCGACGACCAGGCCGGCGCGCGGATCGATCTCTATCTCAAGACGCGCGGCTGGGACCGGCCCAGGAAACTTGCCGAGCGGAGCGCGGCACGGCCGCTCCCTTATGACGGCGACTTCGCCGCCTTCTGGCGGCTCGGCGGCGCGCGCGTGGCGAAGATCGGGCTGCGGGGCGGCTTCATCCATCCGGTCTCGGGCCGTTCGGTCGGCGACGCCGTGCGGACCGCCTTGTTGCTGGCGCGCCAGCAAAGCTTCGCCGGCGAGGCGCTGCACGATGCGTTCGAGGCCGACGCGAAGCAGCTCTGGAAGAAGCGCGAGCTGGCGCGCTCGGTCGCGGCGGCGATCGCCGGCGCGCCCGCCGACGAGCGCCTGGCCCGGCTCGAAGCGCTCTATCGGCTCGACGGAGCGGTGATCGAGCGCTTGTTCGGAGACCGGCCCGGCCTGCTCGACCGGGGCCGGGTGCAACGCGCGCTGCGGGGCCGCTGAACAAGTTCATCCCCCATTCAGCCCCGGCAAGGTGATATTGTTACATCGCTCTTGCGGAGGAGATGACCCCATGCGTACGCTCGGCATGATTTCACTGACCGCCCTCATACTCACCGGTCTCCCTCCAGCCCCGATCGCGCCGGCACCGGCCGCGTTGCAGCGGGGCGAGCGAAGCGTGCGCGGCGAGGATCCCGATGCGCGCTGCGCGCCGTTCCTGCGGGGCTTCAGCGACGATCGCGACGGCTACGCCTACGGCCGCGGCCGCGGGCGGGCGCAGGGCGTCGTCAACTCGCCGCCGCCGATGCCCGGCTATGCGCCGCCGCCGCCGCCTCCACCGCCCCCGCCCTCCCCGCCGCCTCCGCCGCCCTCGGTCTCGGCACAGGAGCAGATCGCGGTGACCGGAACGCGCGTCCGCCAGCCGAACCTGCAGAGCAGCTCGCCGATGGCCGTCGTCGGCGGCGTCGAGAATCGCGAGCGCTATGCGGGCCGCGAGGTGGCTGCCGTCCAGTCGGTCGCCGAGACGCCGGTCTCGACCTTCTCGATCGACGTCGACACCGGCTCCTACGCCAATGTCCGGCGTATGCTCACCGCCGGGCAGATGCCGCCCGAAGGCGCGGTGCGCACCGAAGAGATGCTCAACTATTTCCGCTACGATTATCCGCTGCCGACGGACCGTTCGCGGCCGTTCAGCGTCAACACCGACATGACGACGACGCCGTGGAACGCCGAGACCCGGCTGCTGCGCGTCGGCCTGCGCGGCTACGACCTGCCGCGGCAGGGACGGCCGGCGGCCAATCTCGTCTTCCTGGTCGACGTCTCCGGCTCGATGAACAGCGTCGACAAGCTGCCGCTGGTGCAATGTTCGCTGGCGCTGCTGGCCGACCGCCTCTCCCCGCGCGACCGGGTGGCGATCGTCGTCTATGCCGGCGCCGCCGGCGTGGTGCTCGAGCCGACCTCGAGCCGCGACGCGGTGGTCGAGGCGCTGAAGAATCTGCAGGCCGGCGGATCGACCGCGGGCGCGCAGGGCATCCAGCTCGCCTATGACGTGGCGCGGCGCAACTTCAGCGAGAACGGCATCAACCGCGTGATCCTCGCCACCGACGGCGATTTCAACGTCGGCGTCACCAGCAACGAGGCTTTGATCAACCTCGTCGAGCGGCAGCGCGAGGCGGGCATCACCTTGACCACGCTCGGCTTCGGCACGGGCAATTACAACGAAGCGATGATGGAGCAGATCGCCGACCACGGGAACGGCAATTATTCCTACATCGACAGCCCACGCGAAGCTTCCAAGGTGCTCGAGGAGGAGCTCGCCTCGACCCTGTTCACCATCGCCCACGACGTGAAGATCCAGGTCGAGTTCAACCCGGCCTATGTCAGCGAGTACCGGCTGATTGGCTACGAAAACCGGGCGCTGCGCGAGGAGGATTTCGACAATGACGCGATCGACGCCGGCGAGATCGGCGCCGGGCACCAGGTGACCGCGCTCTACGAGATCGTCCCCGCCGGCCGCCGCGGCTGGCTGCCGAACCGGCGCTATGAGACGAACCAGCGCCCAGCCGGCGCGGGACCGGACAATCGCGAGCTCGCTTTCCTCCGCCTGCGCTACAAGCTGCCCGGCGAGCAGGAATCGCGGCTGATCGAGCAGCCGGTCGCGGCGAGCCTCGTGGCCAGCGCGCGGGCGCCGCGGGGCGACAGTGCCTTCGCCGCGGCTGTGGCCGGCTACGGCCAGCTGCTGCGGGGCGACGCCAATCTCGGCCGCTTCAGCTTCGCCGACGCGCGGGCTTTGGCCAGGGCCGGCGCGGGCAACAATTACTGGCGCAACGAATTCCTGCGCCTGACCGAGCTCGCCGAGCGCCAGCGCTTCGCCAGCGCCGACGGAGGCAAGTAGCCCCTCGCCTCTCCGTTCCCGGCATGGCAAGTACGCCATGTCGGGGAAGGGGGCGAAGCGCATGGCTTTGACGCGTTTTCAAAGGGCTGCGGCCGGAGTCTGGTCGCGCGCCGCGGCCCGGGTGCGCAAGGCGGACTGGCTGGCGGTCGCCGGCGAGCTGGCGATCGTCGTCGTCGGCATCCTCATTGCCTTCCAGCTCGACCGCTGGGCCGAGCATTGGCGCCAGTCGAACGACCGCCGGCTCTATCTCCAGCGGCTGGCCGAGGAATCGCGCGGCAACGCCAGAGCGCTGGAGAAACGCCGGGACGAGTATAACGAGAATAGCGCCCAGGTCCTGGGCCTCGCGCGCGCCGTCGCCGACCCAACGCAACGGGCGCGGATCGCGACACGCCCCGATTATGGCTGCGGTGTGCTCCATCTGCCCGCGGCGCGGCTGCAGACCGCGGCGCTCGAGGAGGCAGGCGATGCCGGCGCCCTGGAGCTGCTCCCCGACGCGCAGCTGCGGCGGCTTGTTCACGATGCGGCCGCCAACGACCGCTTCGCGGGCCTCCAGCTCGATTATTTCCGCGCCTCGTTCCAGCGCTTCGGCGAGCGTCTCGATCGCTACGTGATCTGGCGGATCGACACCGCGAACGGGCGCTTCTCCTGCAGTGTCGCGATCGACGCGCTGGCGCGGGACTCGGAGGCCTCGTCACTGCTCGGCCGCGTCTATCGCGACCGCCTCCGCTACGCGGAGTTTCGCGCCCAACAGATCGCCGGCTACCGTGCGGTGGCCGCTCGGGCGCAATGCCTGTTCGACGCGAGCTGCTGAGCGGCTGGCTAGATACCCAAATGCTTATGCAGATAGGCCGCCGCGTATTCGGGCGTTACGCCCCCTTCGTAGTGTTGCGAGAGCGGGTGATCGCCGGGCTGAATCTCGAGCAGGGGCCGCAAGCCCGGGTCTTGCGGATAAACCGTGCATTTGACCCAGGTCGAATCGGGATAGTCCGGTAACTGATTTGAGAGCCAGCCGAACATTGGCTGCAAATGGGCTCGACAGGGGTCTTCATACTTGTCGAGATAGAGCTTGAAATCATCCTTGGACAGCGAGGCCCAAGCTCCGAAACCCATCACTTCTTCCGTTCCGATAATCGGAAGTTC
>DASQJU010000274.1:0-3044 GCA_035630915.1 Allosphingosinicella sp. | reverse complement strand
CCAGATCGCCGAAGAGAAGCAGGCCGTCGCGCAATACGGATCCTCGGATTCCGGCGCGTCCTTGGGCGACATCCTCGGCGAGGCCCTCAAGCAAAAGAACGGCTAATTCCGTAGCGGCGGCGGGCGCGCCAAGGCGCCCGCCGTCACCTTTTCTGCCCGCTTTCGCCTACCCGATTGAATTTGTCGGCTTTTCCGTCCGCGTCCGATATTGATTTTTGTTGCTTTCGGTGCGACTGTCTCTCTGCAAATTGCGTGGGGGCGCGCGATATCCGGTTGGCACAAAGGGCCGGCCGCTGTTTCCTTGAGGAGGGGGGACGAAGTGATCCGATCCGAACTGGTTCAGAAGCTGTGCGACGACCATCCGGACTTGACCCTCAAAGAGGTCGAGCGTGTCGTCTCCGCTTTCTTCGATTCCATCATCGAACAGCTCCAGTCGGGCGGCCGCGTCGAGCTGCGCGGCTTCGGCGCCTTCTCGACCCGCGGCCGCGACGCGCGCAAGGGCCGCAATCCGCGCACCGGCGAGGCGGTCGACGTCTCGGCCAAGAGCGTGCCCTATTTCAAGCCGGGCAAGGAAATGCGCGAGCGCTTAAACGTCTGACGACGTTGACGTGACGCTCCGTGCGCTTCACGTCGGGTCCATGCGGACGTGGCGGAACCGGTAGACGCTGGAGACTTAAAATCTTCTGCCCTTCGAGGCGTGCGGGTTCGAATCCCGCCGTCCGCACCATGACCACCATTCAGTGATCAACCGGTCGTCGCGTCTCCCGCGGCCCATTCGCAGCGCGCCAGCGTGATCGGATCGAGGAACATGCCGCCCATCCGCCGGCCGATCTGCCAGCGCACCTGCGCCTCGACCCTGCCGATGCCGGGGATGTCGAGCGCGACGTAGGAGCCGATCCGCACCGGCTCGGCGCATTCGGCCATGAAGCCGGTGCTCGACATGTTGCGGACCTGGACGGGAATCCCCCCGCGGTTCTCGTCGGCGAGACTGGCCTTTCCCCCGCCCTCGACGCGCCGCTGACGCCGGGGCGTCAGGTCAGGGCCCAGCTCGTGGCCGGAGTGAAGATCGTCGGGGTTTCGGTCCATCGGCCGGACGTAATCCAGGTTGGTGAACGAGCCGTAAAAAAGCGCAGGAGATTTTGGCGCGCGGCATCGGCTATCGTTCGCTTCATGGCGATTCGAGCATCGTGCCAAGCCGCGCTGCTGGCGGCCGCGCTGGGCCTTGCCGGCTGCGGCGACGACGCGGCAGGGCCGATCAGGGTCAGCGCGATCGGCGCGCCGCCAGCGATCGCCAACCCGAACCTCCAGCCCCTCGACGCCCCGTCGGCATTTCTGACGGAGGCCGCGGCGCAGGGGCTCGTCCATTTCGACGCTGCCGGGGAGATCGAGCCGGCGCTCGCGCAAAGCTGGGTCGTCTCCAATGACGGCCTGCGCTACACCTTCCGCATCCGCCCCGCCCAATGGGCCGGGGGCGCGCCGGTCACCGCCCAGCAGGTGGCGCTGCGGCTGCGGGCGACATTGAGCAGGGCCAGCCGCAATCCGCTGAAGCCCGTGCTCGGCGCGGTCGCCGCGATCACGCCGATGACCGATCGCGTCCTCGAAATCTCGCTGCACGGCGCGCGGCCGAATTTCCTCCAGCTGCTCGCGCAGCCGGAAATGGCGATCCTCCAGGGCAATGTCGGGACCGGTCCCTATCGGGTCGCAGACTCGAACCTGGGCGAGGTGCGCCTGGCGCTGCCCCGCGGCGAAGACGAGGAGATCGCGCGCGAAAGCCCGGATGTCGAGCTGCGCGGCGAGGGCGGCGCGATGGCAGTCGCGCGCTTCGCCGAAGGGCGGGCCGACCTCGTGCTCGGCGGCACGGGCGGAGACCTGGCTTTCGCGCGGGCCGCCAATCTTGCCGCGAGCCGGCTCGTTTTCGATCCGGTGAACGGGCTGTTCGGGCTTGCCTTCACCAGCACGCTCGGCGATCCGGCAACCCGCCGCGCTTTGGCGATGGCCATCGATCGCGACGCCCTTGCCGCTGCGATCGGTGCGCCGCGGCTTGCCGGGCGCGCGGCGATCGTGCCCGCCGGTATTCTGGACCTCCCTGCTCCGGCCCAGCCGGACTGGGCGGCGCTTCCGATCGACGCCCGACGCAGCCGCGCGGCGCAGTCGCTGGCCGAGCTCCCCGCGCCGCTGCGCCTGCGCGTCGCCATGCCGTCGGGGCCGGGCTATCGCCTCGTCTTCGCCCATCTGAGACGCGACTGGCGGATGATTGGGGTCGAGGCCGAGGCGGTGGCGCCCGGCGCGCCCGCGGACCTCATCCTCATCGACCAGGTGGCCCCGGCCAACCTCGCCAGCTGGTACCTTCGCCATTTCGCGTGCGATGCCAGCGCGATCTGCGATCCTGCCGCGGATCAGGCCCTGCTCGCGGCCCGCGCCGCGCCCAACCCGGCGGAGCGCCAGGCCCACTTCGCCGAGGCCGACCGCATCCTTACCGAGCTTGCGCCGTTCATAGCGCTGACCGCGCCGGTGCGCTGGTCGCTGGTGTCGCCGCGATTGACGGGCTTCCGTCCCAATCCCTTTGCGCGCCACCAGGTCACGACCTTGATCGCGGAGCGCGAATGATGGCGATTAACCGGCAGGAATTCGAGCGAACGATGAACAGGCTGCCGCTCGGGCGGGACCCGGCCTCGGTACGGCAGCGGGTCGAGACGATGGAGAAGCTGCTCGAACGCGGCTTCAAGATTCCCGGCACCAATCAAAATTTCGGCCTCGACGTCGTGCTCGATCTCATCCCGGTGGTCGGCGACGTGATCGCCGCCGGCATGGGCGCGTGGATCGTCTGGGAGGCGAGCAACCTCGGCATGTCGAAATGGCAGATCGCCCGGATGAGCGGCAATGTCGGCGTCGATTTCCTGCTCGGCGCCATCCCCTGGATCGGCGCGATCCCCGATCTCTTCTTCCGCTCGAACAGCCGCAACGTGAAGATCGTCCGCAAGTTTCTCGACAAGCACCATCCCGAAACGGCGGTGATCGAGGGCGAGGTGCTGGAGCGGCGCGAG
>DASQJU010000273.1:0-2634 GCA_035630915.1 Allosphingosinicella sp. | reverse complement strand
CGAGAAGCAGTGGAATATCGTGCGCGCCTTGGCCTGGGAATATTTCGCCGGGGAAGGGGCCACGCAGCGTTCGCGCACCATCTTCACCGTCGGCGACTACAAGCAGGCGATCTTCGGCTTCCAGGGCACCGATCCCGAGAGCTTCGATGTCGCCCGGGCATGGTTCGCGCGCGAGGCGAATGCGATCGAGCGCGACTTTCTCGATCTCTCGATGGACCGCAGCTTCCGCTCCGCGCCGCCCATTCTCGAGGTGGTTGACCGGGTCATCGCCGGGCTGGGCCATGACGCGCTCGGCCTTCCGCGCCGGCCCAATCCGCACCAGAGTCACCATGCGGACCGCCCCGGCTCGGTGACCCTCTGGCTGCCCTATACCGAGGAAAGCGACGGCGAGGAGGACGAGGGCGAGGAAGGCTGGATCAGCGACGCCGTCCGGCGCTACGCGGCGCGCCTCGCCCGCCAGGTGAAGGCCTGGCTCGACAATCCCTTCCTGCTCGAAGGCAAGGGCCGCCCGCTGCGCCCCGAGGACATCTTGATCCTGGTCCGCCGCAGGGGCGAGCTCGCGGCTCTGCTCGTCGCGCGGCTCCACGCCGAGGGCGTGCCGGTCGCCGGCGTCGATCGCCTGCTCCTTTCCGCGCCGCTCGCCGTCCAGGACCTTCTCGCGGCCGCCCGCTTCGCCGCCCAGCCGCTCGACGACCTAAACCTCGCCGCTTTGCTCGTCTCGCCGCTGATCGGATGGAGTCAGGACGCGCTGTTCGAGGCGGCGTTCGGCCGCCAGGGCCCGCTCTGGCCGCATATCCGGGCCCGGGCGCCCGAAGGGCTCCACGAAATTCTGGCGATGGCCGATTATGCGACGCCGCATCTCTTCTTCGAAACGATCCTGTCCGGACCGCTCGACGGCCGGCGAAAGCTGCTGCGAAGGCTCGGCGCGGAGGCGCGCGATCCAATCGAGGAATTGCTCTCCTCCGCGCTCGAATTCGAGAACGGCCAGGGCGCCTCGCTCCAGGCCTTCCTCGACTGGTTCGTGCGCGGTGACGTTGAGATCGTTCGGGACGCTTCGGCCCCGCTAGACGCCGTACGCGTGATGACCGTGCACGGCTCGAAGGGACTGCAGGCGCCGGTGGTGATCCTCGCCGATGCCTGCGCCAATCCCGACAATATGGGCCCGGGCGGCGGTACTGCCGGTCTCAGGCTGGAGGAGGGGGCTCCGCTCGTCCCCGCCTTCCGGCCACGCAAGGAGGAGCTTGCCGAGCCGCTCAAGAGCCAGATCGCGCGGCAGGACCGGCTCGACCGCGAGGAGCATTGGCGCCTGCTCTATGTCGCTCTGACCAGGGCCGAGGAGCGGGCCTATATCGGCGGCACATTGGGCGTGCGCGACCGCGGCCAGCCGGCGGAGGCGAGTTGGTACCGGGCGATCGAGACGGCGGTCTCGGGGCTTGGCGCGGAATGGGCCGACGAGCCACTATGGGGCCGCGCATTGCGCTTCGGAGACCTGGAACTGGCCGCGAAATTCCGGCCGCAAGCTATTCGACAGCAAGCGCTGCTCCCGGATTGGCTGCGCCGCCCGGCCCCGATCGAGGAGCGCCCGCCACGTCCCCTTGCACCCTCCTCGCTCGGCGGCGATGACGTGGCCGATCCACCGCCAGGCCCGGAGCTGCGCCAGGCCGCGTTGCGGGGCAAACTGCTCCACGCGCTGTTCGAGCGGTTGCCGGGCGCGCCGGCGGCGGAGCGGAGCGGGCTGGCCGAGCGCTGGCTCGAACATTCGGCTGGCTTGGACGATGCCGCGCTTCGCAGGTCGCTCGCGCAGGACGCCTGCCGGATCATTGACCATCCCGACTTCGCCGACCTGTTCGGGCCGGACGCGCTCGCCGAGGCGCCCATTGCGGCGGTCATTCCCGGGGGGGCGGTGATCGCCGGAACGGTCGACCGACTGCTCGTCACGGACGAACGGATCCTGATCGCCGATTTCAAGACCGGCCGGCGCGCGCCCGGCAAGATTGCCGATATTCCCGCCGCGCACTTGCGGCAGATGGCGGCCTACCGGGCGGCGCTGCGTGTCATCTTTCCCAGGCGCAGGATCGAGACCGCGCTTCTCTACACCGCCGCGCCGGTGCTCCATTCGCTCCCCGACGCTTTGCTCGACGACCATGCGCCGACGGGTGGTTGAGCCGCGCATTGCCTCTCCCTACATGGAGGGCCAGTTGATCAGGAGATTCTCATGGCCACCGCTTCCGTCACCGATTCTTCCTTCCAGGCCGACGTGCTCGACGCGTCGAAGCCGGTGCTTGTCGATTTCTGGGCGGAATGGTGCGGGCCCTGCAAGATGATCGCCCCCGCGCTCGAGGAGCTGAGCGCCGAGCTCGGCGACCGGGTCAATATCGTCAAGCTCAACATCGACGAGAATCCGGACGCGCCGACCAAATATGGCGTGCGCGGCATCCCGACCATGATTCTGTTCAAGAACGGCGCCCCGTCTGCGACCAAGGTTGGCGCCGAGCCCAAGAGCCGGATCCAGGCCTGGCTCGAAAGCGCGCTCGGCGCCAACCTTGGTCGCAGACGGGGCGCCGTTCTTGAACAGAATCATGGTCGGGATGCCGCGCACGCCATATTTGGTCGGCGCGTCCGGATTCTCGTCGA
>DASQJU010000272.1:0-6853 GCA_035630915.1 Allosphingosinicella sp. | reverse complement strand
GCTCAGGGCCGGTGCGGCTGGCGCACAATTCGCAGTGCACTTTCCTCAACAAATGCCATCGCGGAAACCGCAACTCGGTTTGTCATGTCCGGATGGGCGGGCTGCCGGTGACGCCCGAGGCGAACTTCGCGAGGATGCGTGTGGAACGGGGCCCGCCCGACCGGCGGCTTGTCGCCCGGCTCTACGACTCGACGCTACCCGTGTTCGCAACCGTGCCAAGCATCCCCTGGCGCGACCATCGCAAATGGACGCCGGAAATTTGTCTCGCAACAATCTGCGCGCGCACCCGGCAGCCCTTTCTTTCCCTGAATTTCTACTATCCCGAGCAAGAACTCTTGATCGTCATAAGCCTCGAGGGCCGGTCCCTCACAAGCGACATGTTCGGTTAGAACGCCTCCATGGGCAGCGCCATGATGCTCTCCGCGCCGGCCTCGAGCTTGCGGCGCTCGGCGTTGGTCTGGGGCATGATGCGGTCGGCGAAGAAGCGGGCGGTGAGGAGTTTGTTGCGGTGGAAGTCCGCGCTCCCGGCGCCGTTCGCCAGCGCGGCGGCGCTCGCTTTGGCCATGCGCAGCCACATCAGGCCGAGGCAGACGATGCCCATCAACGTCATGTAGGGATAGGCCGCGGCGCCGGCATTGTTGGGGTTGGAGAGGCCGTTCTGCATCAGCCACATGGTCGCGGTCTGGAGATCACCCAGAGCGCGCTCGAGCGCGCCGGCGATCTTTTCGAGCTCGGGATCGCCCTTGCCCGCCGCGGCCTCCTCGCCGACCAGCTTGAAGAAGGCCTGGATCGCCCGGCCATTGTCCTTGCCGAGCTTGCGGCCGACCAGATCGAGCGCCTGGATGCCGTTGGTGCCTTCGTAGATCTGGGCGATCCGGGCGTCGCGGACGAACTGCTCCATGCCGTGCTCGCGGATGTAACCGTGGCCGCCGAAGATCTGCTGCGAATTGACCGCGGCCTCGAAGCCCTTGTCGGTGAGGTAGCCCTTGATGACCGGGGTCAGCAGGCCGAGCAGATCGTCGGCCGCGAGCCGCTCCTCGTCGCTCTGGGCGCGGCGGGTGAGATCGACCTGGAGCGCGCCCCACAGGACCAGCGCGCGGGCCGATTCGTTGAACGCGCGCGCCTCCATCAGCATCCGGCGAACGTCGGGGTGAACGATGATCGGATCGGCGCGGGCGCCCTCCTCGCGCTCGCCGGGGACGAGCGCCCTGCCCTGCCGCCGGTCCTTCGCGTAGGCGACCGCGTTCTGATAGGCGATCTCGCCCTGCGCCAAGCCTTGAAGCCCGACTCCGAGGCGCGCCGCGTTCATCATGATGAACATCGCGGCGAGGCCCTTCTCCGCCTCGCCGACCAGCCAGCCGGTGGCGCCGTCATAGTTCATCACGCAGGTCGAATTGCCGTGGATGCCCATCTTCTCCTCGATCGAGCCGCAGGAGACGGCGTTGCGCTCGCCGATCGAGCCGTCGTCGTTGACGAGGAATTTGGGCACGAGGAAGAGCGAGATGCCCTTCACATTGTCGGGCGCGCCGGCGATCTTGGCGATCACCATGTGGACGATGTTCTCGGAAAGGTCGTGCTCGCCCGAGGAGATGAAGATTTTGGTGCCGGTCAGCTTGTAGCTGCCGTCGGCCTGCGGCTCCGCGCGGGTCTTCAAGAGGCCGAGATCGGTGCCGCAATGCGGCTCGGTGAGGTTCATCGTCCCGGTCCATTTGCCGGAGACCATGTTCGGGACCCAGGTCCGCTTCTGCTCGTCGGTGCCCTTGATCAGCAAGGCGGCGACGGCGCCTTGCGTCAGGCCGTTGTACATTTCGAACGCCTGGTTGGCGGAGAGCAGATATTCGGTGATCGCGGTGGCGAGGACCGACGGCAAACCCTGGCCGCCATATTCCTCGGGCGCCGAGAGCGTCGTCCAGCCGCCGGCGACGAATTGGTCCCACGCCTCCTTGAAGCCCGGCGGGGTGGTGACCGAGCCGTCGGCGTTGCGCTTGCACCCGATCGTGTCGCCGACGCGGTTGAGCGGGTGCAGCACCTCGGCGGCGAAGCGGCCACCCTCGGTCAGGATCGCCTCGATCAGGTCGCTCGTCGCATTCTCGAAGCCCGGCAGGTTCGAGTAACGCTCGATGCCGAGGACCTCCTCGAGCACGTAGCGCGTGTCGGCGACCGGGGCGGTGTAGCTGGGCATGTCTGTCTTCCTTGGCTTGAACTTACCTCGTCATTGCGAGGAGCGCAGCGACGCGGCAATCCAGGGAGCCTCCGAGGCTGCACTGGATTGCTTCGCTGCGCTCGCAATGACGAGAAGGAAAGTGGTCACGTCGCTAGCCGACGAGCGTGGCGTCGGACGCCTCGACCATGGCGATGAACCGTTCGAGCTCGTCGATCGTGGCGTCGATATCGAGCTTCTGCTTGGTGAGCTGGTCGACCCGCGCCCGGCATTTGGCGAGCGTCACGCGGCGCTGCTCGTGGCGGCCGTCGCCGACGTCGTAAAGATCGATCATCTCGCGAATCTCGCTGAGCGAGAAGCCGACCCGCTTGCCGCGCAGGATCCAGGCGAGACGGGCGCGGTCGCGCCACGAATAGATGCGCGCGAGGCCCTGGCGCTGCGGGGCGATCAGCCCCTCGTCCTCGTAGAAGCGAAGCGCCCGGGCGGTCACGCCGAACTCGTCGCACAGCTCGGAGATCGAATAGGTGCGGACCTGCCGCGGCTGGCGATAGTCCGAATGGAGCGCTGTTTCGGGCATGGATCTGGGGTAGTTTACGTTAACGTCAGCGTCAAGGAGGGGCCCCGCGAAAACCCGGGGGCGACAAAGGCCGAAGGGGTGCCTATATGCGCAAACCGCAGCCTGTGAGATTTGATGCTGACCACCCACCCGTTCGATAGCGACAAGCTCCGCGAGGAATGCGGCGTGTTCGGCATTTGGGGCGCCGACAGCGCCTCGGCGATGGTCGCGCTCGGCCTCCACGCGCTTCAGCACCGCGGGCAGGAAGCCGCCGGAATCACCTCGTGGGACGGCCGCAATTTCCACAATCATCGGGCGATGGGTCACGTCGCCGGCAATTTCGACAAGGACGAGGTGATCCGGGCTCTCGCCGGACGCGCCGCGATCGGCCACGTGCGCTATTCGACGACCGGCGAGACCGCACTGAGGAACGTCCAGCCGCTGTTCGCCGAGCTCGCCTCGGGCGGCTTCGCGGTCGCCCATAACGGCAACATCTCGAACGCGATGCGCGTGCGCGGCGAACTCAACCGGCGCGGCTCGATCTTCCAGTCGACCAGCGACACCGAGGTGATCATCCACCTCGTCGCGACCTCCACCTACCGCACCCTGCTCGACCGCTTCATCGACGCGCTAAAGCAGGTCGAGGGCGCCTATTCGCTCGTCTGTCTCACGCCCGAAGGGATCATCGCCTGCCGCGATCCGCTCGGCATCCGTCCGCTGGTGATGGGGCGGCTCGGCGAGGCCTATATCTTCGCCTCCGAGACCGTCGCGCTCGACATGGTCGGGGCCACCTATTTGCGCACCGTCGAGCCTGGCGAGCTGATCGAGGTGTCGGATCAGGGCGTCCGCACCCACCGGCCCTTTGCCGCGGTCAGGCCGCGGCCCTGCATCTTCGAGCATATCTATTTCTCGCGCCCCGACAGCGTGATCGACGGCCACAGCGTCTACAATGTGCGCAAGCGGATCGGCGCCGAGCTGGCCAAAGAGAGCCCGGTCGAGGCCGATTACGTCGTTCCGGTGCCCGATTCGGGCGTGCCCGCGGCGATCGGCTACGCCCAGGAAAGCGGCATCCCGTTCGAGCTCGGAATCATCCGATCGCACTATGTCGGCCGGACCTTCATCCAGCCGGGCGACCGAGTCCGCCACCTCGGCGTCAAGCTCAAGCACAACGCCAACAGCGCGTTGATCCATGGCAAGAGCATCGTGCTCGTCGACGATTCGATCGTGCGCGGCACCACCTCGCTCAAGATCGTGCAGATGCTGCGCGAGGCCGGCGCGCGCGCGGTGCACATGCGCATCGCCAGTCCGCCGACGCGCCATTCCTGCTTCTACGGCGTCGACACGCCGGAGCGCGCCAAGCTGCTCGCCGCGCAGATGGATGTGGCCGAGATGAACAAATATATCCACGCCGACAGCCTCGCCTTCGTCTCGATCGACGGCCTCTACCGCGCGATCGGCGAGGAGCGGCGCGACAATGAGGCGCCGCAGACCTGCGACGCCTGCTTCTCCGGCGATTATCCCACCGGCCTGACCGACCAGGAGGACCTGGAGAAGCGCAACCAGCTGATGCTCGCGGACGAGCGCGTGGCCTGATGCCCGGTTCGTTCGACGGGAGGCTGGCGCTGGTCACCGGCGCTGGGCGGGGCATCGGCGCGGCGATCGCCGAGGCGCTGGCGGCCGAGGGCGCGCATGTGGTCCTCACCGCCCGGACCGCCGCCGAGCTGGAGGCAGTCGAAGAGCGGATCCACGCGGCCGGCGGATCGGCGACGATCGCGCCGATGGACCTCACCGCGCCGGACAGCGTGGCGAAGCTCGCTCTGGCGATCGCGTCGCGCTGGGAGGCGCTCGACATGCTCGTGCTCAACGCGGCGATGCTCGGCACGCTGACCCCGGTCGCCCAGATCGACGGCAAGGAGTTCAACAAGCTGCTGACGCTCAACCTGCTCGCCCAGCAGGCGCTGATCGCGGCGTTCGACCCGCTGCTGCGCAAGAGCGCGGCCGGGCGCGTGATCGGCGTGACCTCGAGCGTGGGCCAGCATCCGCGCGCTTATTGGGGCGCTTATGGCGCGACCAAGGCCGGGCTCGAGGCTCTGGTGCTTGCCTATGGCGCGGAGGTGCAGAACCTCGCTCCGCTCAAGGTCGCGATCCTCGATCCCGGCGCGACCGCGACCCAGATGCGCGCGCGGGCCTTTCCGGGCGAGGATCCCGCGACAGTGAAGGCGCCGGGGGTGGTGGCGGAGGCGTTGGTCGAACTGCTCAGAGGCGATTTCGAGAGCGGATACCGGCTCGACCTGAAGTCCTAAGCCATTATGATCAGGCGATGTCCGGTCGCCTCCTGATCCTCGCGCTCTGCCTGACCGCTGCAGCCGCGGCCGATGCGCAGGCGCCGACCCTCCCCGCCCTCACCGCGCCGCGGCAGGCGCGCGTCGATTCGCTCGCGGCGCGCGCCTTGTCCGCCCTGGAAACACTGCCGCCGACCGAGCGGCGCGGCGCGGCGAGCAGGCTCGCGGACGCATTCGCGAGTCTCGGCCGCTGCAGCCTGGCCGAGCCGCTGGTGCGTTCCTGGCCGCGTTCGGCGGCGAGCCTGGGGCTCTCAGTCCACCCCGAGGTCCTCGAGAGCGACAAAGCTTGCGCCGACCGGCTGATCACCCTCTACGCCGAGGCGGTGGTGCCCGGCGAAACCGAGCGGGCACCCTGGGATCTCTACATTGCGGGCGCGCTCTGGCGGCGGATAGGCGAGGAGGAAAAGGCGGAGCAGGCGATCGAGAGGGCCGAGCGGGCCCTTATCGAGGACGAGGCGCGCGATCCGGACGGAGGCTGGGCTTGCCACGGCGGCAATTGCCTGAGCCGGCTATGGCAGACCCGTTTATGGGCGCTAGGCCGCCTTCGCGGCTCGTACAGTCACCGCGACCAGTTGAGATGGCTCGGCACGCTGGCCCTTTCGCAATGGCATGCGCGTGAAGCGCGCCAACCGGGGGTGCCGTATATCGGCCAACAAGTGTTTGAAGAATTGCTCCCGGAAGCGATCGACGCCGGCGACGACCGGCTGGCGCAGTTGCTCGCCGAGCCGACCCCCTACGGCTATCCGAAGGCCTATGTCGCGCAGCGCATGCGACTCTTGTTCGATCAGGGCCGGATCGCCGAGGCGATCGAGCTGTGGCCGGTTGCGCAAGGCGCCTTTCAAGCGCCGATCACGCCAGCTGTATTTCGGGCCAATGTGGCGCTGTTCCACCAGCGGCGCGAGCTATTGGGCACCCGCCTGGGGCGCGGGCCCGGCGAGCTGCTTTCGCTGCTTGCGGCTGTCTGGGTCGAGCGGGGCGAGCCGGAACGCGCCCGGGAAGCGCTGGCCACCGCGCGCGCGCACCATGAAAGCGTCAGGGGCCATGATTGGGACCTGCAATATGTGCAGCGCCTTCGCGCGGTCGAGGCGATGCTCGACGGCGGCGGCGATCCGGTCCGCTGGCTGCATCGCAACACCAGTCCGACCGATTCTCTAGGGCGCGACTATGCCTTTCGGGAACTCGCCGGCTTGCTCGCCGCGACTCACCGCCAGCCGGAAACTCGGCGGGCGATCGCCGCCATTCGGGATCCGAGGATTCGCCGAGGGACGTTGGTCGAGCTCCCATGCCGGGCGGCCTATGGGGGCGACGCCGCCGCGAATTTCGCCGTTGCCCTGGCGCGCGGCCACATAGGGCCGCGCAGCGCTTCGCGGGACGAAGCGAGCCAGTTCGGCGCCGGCCCCCTCCAGACGTTCCGTTGCCTCGTGGGCGCTCACCGCGGAGAAGCGGCCATCGCCTACGCTCGGGCGGTCGAGGATCCCGAGCTTCGGCTCGGCCTATTCATCGAGAGGCCGCTCGACAGCGGAATTCCAGACGAGGCAGCGTTGCGGGGGCGCTTCGCCGACCTGGCCTTCTCCGATATCGCGGCGCGCAACCTCTGGGCCGATCGGAGGGTTTCCTACATGGCGGCCGATTTCGAGCGGGCGGGCGATTTCTCCGGGGTTGACCGGGTGCTCGCCCGGGTCCGGGGAGAAGCCCGAATCGCGGTGTACGAGCGGCTGCTGCGAGTCTACGCGCCGGGCCCTTTTTACTGAGCTGCGGCTGCGGCTGCGGCTGCGGCTGGGGCGGCCTCCCTGA
>DASQJU010000271.1:0-5344 GCA_035630915.1 Allosphingosinicella sp. | reverse complement strand
CCCGACGAATCCCAGATCCGGTAGCGGTCGGTCAGCCGCCATTGATCTTCGGTGATGTGATCGCGCGAGACGACGATCGGCTGCACCTTGACATCGAAGGCCTGGCCGGTGGTGAGGCCGAGCTCGGAGCCCATCGGCGTGTGGCCGACCGCGCTTTCGCCGACGAATTGCGGATTGCCGCGGGCATCGCGCTGATAGACGCGGACGGTGCCGGCAGGCAGGGCGTCGCCGAGACCCTGATCGCGCGACGTCGAGAAGCGCAGCACCGTGTCGGCGCTCTGGGGCTCGGTCACCGTGCCCAGCCACTCGTTGCGATATTCATAGGCGCGCGCCGCCGGCGTGCCGTGCACGTCGAGGAAGCTGACCTGCTTGGTCTGCGCCTGGGCGATCGTGGTGCGTTCCGGCAGTGGGTAGAGATAGAAATCTCCGAGCCGCTCGCGGCTGGCGCTTTCAGTGCCGGCCTGGCGGAGCTGCTCGGTCTGCCTCACGGAACGGCCGCGATAGGGCTGGTTCTCGTCGGCCTGGCCGACCGCGCCGGCGACCAGCAAAGTGTTGGCGTTGATATAGGGGGTGCCGCTGTTGTTGGTCAGCGTGATCCAGCCCTGCACGTCCATCCGCCCCGCCGTTTCATCGAACAAGGCGACATAATCGGCCGACCAGCCGAGCCCCGGCGTCAGATAGGTAAGCGTCACCGGACGACGGCCCGCGGCGCGGCTATCGAGGCTGACCGATAAGGTCGGGCGGGCGCGCAGATTCGCGGGCACGCGGTCGAAGATCACGCGTACCGGAAGCCCGTCGTCGCGCAGCACCTCGATCCGCTCGCCGATCTGGAGGACGACCCCATTGTTGGCGGCGAGCACCCGCGCCCGCTCCCGTGTCTCGGCCCCCGTGGCGGGATTGACGCGCACAAGGGTGATCGTCTCCCCGACCGCCTTCTGCATGAGAGCCTGGGGGGAAAGGAGGTCGAAGTCGAAATTCTGCTCGATGACCTCGAAGCCCTGGCCGGTGAAGGTCGCGGTTTCCGGGCGGATCTGCGCCGAGACGTCCGGAAATTCCTGCCGCGAACGGCCGGCCGGAATGGCGACCTGCCGCGTATCCTGCACCAGCGCGAGATTGTTGTTGTAGATCGTGACCGCGACATCGCCCTGCGCGCTCTGCGCCGGCGGCGGGATTTCGGTCTGGATCTGGGCGAACGCGGAGCTCGCGAGGAAGGACGACAGCAGCAGCAACGAACGCATGAGGACGCCCCCCTTTTTGTTGAAGGGGAGCGTCCTACACTATCGCTTTCAATTCAATGAATAAGTCAGCGGCTCAGGCGGCCGGAGCGATGTCATCGTCGTTGTCGCGCGGACGGCGGGGACGGCGGGCGCGCGGCGCACGGGGCGCTTCAGCCTCGCCTTCCTCGTTGGCGGCGGAGATGGCCGGCGGAAGCACGTCGAGCGCGATCCGCTCCTCGTCCTGCTCCTCGCGCTCGGGACGGCGCTCGCGGCGGCCGCGGGCGCGGAACTCGCCGTTGCGCGGCTCGCGGCGGGGCTCCTCACGGCGGGGCTCCTCGCGACGAGGCTCGTCGCGGCCCTGCTGCTCGTTGTCCTCGTCGTCGCGGTCGGAACCGTCGCGGGAGGCGTCGGCCTCCTGATACTGGTCCTGATCGTCGTCGTCCTGATAATCGTCCCGGGTGCGGCGCTGCTCCTCGAAGCGGGCGCGGCTCTCGTTCAATACGCGAAAATAATGATCCGCATATTGAAGATAATATTCGGTCTGGACGCGGTCTCCGCCCATCTGGGCGTCACGGGCAAGGCCCTTATATTTCTCGAGCAGCTGGGCCGCGTTGCCGCGCTGCCTATTGTCCTGGCGGTTGCCGGGATTGGGGTTGGCGCCCGGTGGACGCCCACCGCTGCTGCCGCCGCGGCCACGCCTGCGGCCGCCCTGACGATTATTGATCAAACGAAAATCCTTACCAAGCGAGTGCTACTGCCCCACGTTGCAGCCGGGCCTAATCCCGGCCTCCTTATTTTGCGCGACCCGGGAAGCGAGCACCTGTCCGGTGCCAGCCACCACTTCCGAAACCGCCTCTTCGCAAGCGACCAAGCCATCGGGGGTCGGCGACGCTAGGCCTTCACGCATCCTCTGCTGTGCTTGGCCCCGTCCCTGCGCCCCATGTAGACCGCCCAACGCGCAAATCCAAGGAAAAAAGAGTTATTCTGTATCAATACGCAAGACGAGGCACCGGACGATCCCGCTAAGGTCTGTGCGTGACTCTATCGTGAATCCCTCTGCCGCCATCAGTTTTTCGACCTGATTTTGCTGCCCGGCCCCGATTTCGAGGCAGACGATGCCTCCGGGCGCCATCAGGCCGCGAAGCTGCGGCGCGAGCGCCCGGTAGCAATCGAGCCCGTCGGCGCCCGCATAGAGCGCCGCTTCTGGCTCATAGCGGGCGACATCGGCCGGCAGATCGGCGCCGGCCTCGACATAAGGCGGATTGCACAGGATCAGGTCGAACCGTTCGGCGATCCCCGCCCCCCAGTCGCCGAACCTGAATTCGGCGCGCGCATGACCGTTGCGCCGAGCGAAGGCGAGCGCCGCTTCCGACGCGTCGATGCCGAGCCCGGTCGCCTCGGGCCACTGGTCGAGCGCGGCGAGCAGGAGCGTGCCCGGCCCGGTGCCGAGATCGAGGATGCGACGCGGCCCGATTGCGCCGAAGTGGGCGACCGCCCCTTCGATCAATGTCTCACTGTCCGGGCGGGGGATGAGCACGCCCGGGCCGACCTCCAGCTCGATCGTCCAGAAGGCGCGGCGCCCGGTGATGTAGGCGACGGGCTCGCTGGCGAGACGGCGTTCGAGGAGTGCGGCGAAGGCTTCGGGAATGGGCTCGTCGCCCTTCGAGAGCAGCATCGACTCTCGTTCCACGCCGAGTGCATGCGCCATCAGCAACTCGGCATCCAGGCGGGCGCTGTCGCTGATCGCGGCGAGGCGCACCGCCGCACCGGCGAGCGCCTCACGCACTTTCATCAAGGCTCGCCAGCCGCTCCGCCTCATCCTCGGCGGCCAAAGCGGAGACGAGGTCGTCGAGCTGGCCCTCGAGGATTTCGGGCAGGCGGTGGAGGGTCAGGTTGATGCGGTGGTCGGTCACCCGCCCCTGCGGGAAATTATAGGTGCGGATGCGCTCCGAGCGGTCGCCCGAGCCGACCATCGACTTGCGCGCCCCGGCCCGCTCGGACGCGAGCCGCTCGCGCTCCAGCTCGTAGAGCCGCGTGCGCAACACTTTCAGCGCCTTGGCCTTGTTCTTGTGCTGCGATTTCTCGTCCTGCTGGATGACGACGAGGCCGGTGGGAAGGTGGGTGATGCGCACCGCGCTGTCGGTGGTGTTGACCGACTGGCCGCCGGGCCCCGACGAGCGATAGACGTCGATCCTCAAATCCTTGTCGTCGATCTGGACATCGACGTCCTCGGCCTCGGGCAGCACGGCGACGGTCGCCGCGGAGGTGTGGATGCGCCCGCCGCTCTCGGTCACCGGCACGCGCTGGACGCGGTGGACGCCGCTTTCGAACTTGAGCCGGGCGAACACGCCTTGTCCGGATACGGAGGCGATCACCTCCTTGAAGCCGCCGACCTCCGACTGGCTGGCGGAGATCATCTCGAACCGCCAGCCGCGCGTTTCCGCGTAGCGCTGGTACATGCGCAGCAGGTCGCCGGCGAACAAAGCGGCCTCGTCGCCGCCGGTGCCGGCGCGGATCTCGAGCATTGCCGGGCGCTCGTCGGCGGCATCGCGCGGCAGCAGCTTCAGCGCGAGCGCGCGCTCGGCCTCGGGCAGCTGGGTCTGGAGGGTGGCCATCTCCTCCTGCGCCATGTCGCGGATCTCGGGGCTCGGATCGGCGAGCATCTCGTCGATCACCTCGATCTCGGCCCTGATCCGTCTGAGCTCGCGCGCCGCCTCGGCGACGGGCAGGATCTCGGCATAGTCCTTGGAGAGCTTCACGAAGGCCTCGGCCGCGAGGTCGGGCGCCGACATCGCCTGCTGCAATTCCTCCTTGCGCGCCTCGATCGCGGCGATCCGTTCGGCCGAGAAGCGGGTCATGGCGCGCCGAGGAACGCCGCGAGCTCGGCGAAGGGCACGTCATGCTGCTCGCCGCTGGCAAGGTCCTTGACCGTGGCGCCGGCGCGGGCGAGCTCGTCGTCCCCGATCAGCACCGCGTGGCGCGCGCCGCTAGCCCCCGCCTTCTGCATGCGCCGCTTGAGGTTGCCGCGAAACGCCATGTCGCAGACCAGCCCGGCGCCGCGCAGGACGGCGATCAGGTGCACCGCCTCGGCCTGCGCCGCATCGCCCATCGGCACCAAAGCGGCGTCGATCCCGGCCGGCTCGGGCATGTCGAGCAGCATCGCCATGCGCTCGATCCCCGCCGCCCAGCCGACCGCGGGCGTCGCCGGACCGCCCATGCTTTCGATCAGGCCGTCATAGCGGCCGCCGCCGACCACCTGCGCCTGGGCGCCGAGATCGCGGGTGATATATTCGAAGGTCGTGTGCCGGTAATAATCGAGACCGCGCACGAGCCGGGCATCCCGGGTCCATTTGACGCCGATCCGGTCGAGCCCGGCGGTCACCGCGCCGAACACGTCGGCCGCCTCGGCGGTGAGGAAATCGTCGATCACCGGCGCGCTGTCGACCACCGGGAAATCCTGGTGCTGCTTGGAATCGAGGATGCGCAGCGGGTTCTTCTCGAGCCGCTCGCGGCTTTCGTCGGACAGATCGGCCTCGCGCGCGGCGAAATGCTCAACCAGGGCGCCGCGCCAGGCCTCACGGGTCGCCGGATCGCCGAGCGTGTTGACCCTGAGCTCGACGCGGTCCGACAGGCCGAGCTCGCCGAGCAGTTGCGCCGCCATGGCGATCAGCTCGACGTCGGCGGCCGGCTCGGCCGCGCCGATGATCTCGGCGTCGAGCTGGTGGAACTGGCGGAAGCGGCCCTTTTGCGGCCGCTCGTAGCGGAAAGCCGCGCCCCAGGTGGCCACCTTCATGGGGGTGAACTGCTGCCAGCCGTCGGAAATGAAGGCGCGGCAGATGCCGGCGGTGAATTCGGGGCGCAGCGTCAGGCTCTCGCCGCCGCGGTCCTCGAACGTGTACATCTCCTTGGAGACGACGTCGGTGGCTTCGCCGAGCGAGCGGGCGAAGACCTCGGTCGCCTCGAACACCGGCGTCTCGACGTAGCCGTACCCGGCCCGGCGCAGCGGCCCGGTGAGCGTCTCGCGGACGGCGAGGAACCGCTCGGAGTCCGGCGGCAGGACGTCGAACGTGCCCTTGGGGGCCCGCAGATCGGTCACAGCCCGGGTCCCGTGGGTTCGCTGGCGGCCT
>DASQJU010000270.1:0-21415 GCA_035630915.1 Allosphingosinicella sp. | reverse complement strand
TCGACGAGGTAGAGGTAGGAGCCGCCGATTCCTTCGAGCACGGGCAGGTCGAGGTCGCCCTCAGTCGCCGTCGCGCCGCGGCGGACCGCTTCGGCCAGCGCCGCCTCGGCATCGGAGACGCGGAAGGCCATGGCGCTGGCCGAGGGGCCGTGCGCCTCGCGGAAGTCCTTCGCATGGCCCGCGCTCTCCATGTTCAGCAGGAAATGCACGTCGCCCTGGCAATAATGGCGGATCGCCTTGGCGCGGTGGTTGCCGATATGGGTGAAGCCGAGCCTGGTGAAGAGGCCCGCCAATGCCTCCGGATCGGGGCTGGTGAATTCGACGAACTCGAAGCCGTCGAGACCGATGGGGTTTTCGCGGGCGGTCATGGCTATCCTCTGGCGAAGGTGCGGGAATCTCGGCGGCTTCTATCAGCGGCTGTGGATAGAAGCAAAACCGCCATTGCGCGGGCCCGGGCGGCCTCCTAACTCGCGTCAATGACCGCTACGCACTCCTCCCGCATGCTCATCCTCGGCTCCGGCCCGGCCGGGCTCACCGCCGCCATCTACGCCGCGCGCGCCGGCATGGCGCCGATCGTCGTCCAGGGCATCCAGCCCGGCGGGCAGCTGACGATCACCACCGACGTCGAGAATTATCCCGGCTTCGCCGACGTCATCCAGGGCCCGTGGCTGATGGAGCAGATGCAGAAGCAGGCCGAGCATGTCGGCGCGAAGATGGAATGGGACCATATCGCCGAGGTCGACCTCTCGCAGCGCCCGTTCCGGATGAAGGGCGACAGCGGCGTCGAATATCTCGGCGACACCCTGGTCATCGCCACCGGCGCCCAGGCGCGCTGGCTGAACCTGCCGAGCGAGGAGCAGATGAAGGGCAAGGGCGTCTCGGCCTGCGCGACCTGCGACGGCTTCTTCTACCGCGGCAAGAAGGTGGTCGTGATCGGCGGCGGCAACACCGCGGTCGAAGAAGCGCTCTACATGACCAACCACAGCCATGACGTCACGCTGATCCACCGCCGCGATTCGCTGCGCGCCGAGAAGATTTTGCAGGACCGGCTGTTCGCCCATCCCAACATCAAGGTGATGTGGAATAGGGAGGTCGCCAGCTTCGTCGGGGGCGGCGAGCCCGAGGGGCTGGTCGCGGTCGAGCTCAGGGACACGGTCACCGGAGCGATCCAGCGGCTCGACACCGAGGGGGCGTTCGTCGCCATCGGCCATTCGCCCGCGACCGAATTGTTCAAGGGACACCTCACGCTCGACCGCGACGGCTATATCGAGGTCGAGACGGGCACGACGCGGACCAGCGTGCCGGGCGTCTTCGCCTGCGGCGACGTGATGGACAAGATCTACCGCCAGGCGGTCACCGCCGCAGGGACGGGCTGCATGGCCGCGCTCGACGCCGAGAAGTTCCTCGCCGAGGCGGATTTCGAAGGCGTTGCAGAGCCGGCGATGCAGCACGCCTAAGGCTCCGTCGCCCCGGCGAAGGCCGGGGCCTCGGGACCAGAAATAACGGCATTTCTCCCCGAGGTCCCGGCCTGCGCCGGGATGACGGGGTGGCGCTTTGCCCCCAGGTTCGCCATCCTGCCTTCCATGAAGGGCGGGTGGGTCTACATCATGACCAACAAGCCGCACGGTGTCCTCTACACCGGCGTCTGCGCCGACGTTGTCGAGCGCGTGGCGCAACATCGGGCTGGCACCGGCTCGACCTTCTGCAAGCGCTACAATCTGACCCGCCTCGTCTACGCCGAGCATTATCCGACGATCGACGAAGCCATTCGCCGCGAGAAAGCGATCAAGGAATGGCGGCGGGCCTGGAAGCTGCGGCTGATCGTCGAAGCCAATCCGACCTGGGACGACCTCTGGGAGACGATCCAGGGCTAAGACCGTCATCCCGGCGTAGGCCGGGACCTCAGGACCAGAGGTCACGGCGTGTCTCGCCGAGATCCCGGCCTTCGCCGGGACGACGCTAGTTGCCAAGCGCCTTCAAGGCCCTCAGCGTAGCCTCCAGCAACGCCGCCTCGTCGCCTTCGCGCGCGAAGGTGTGGGAATCGGTTTTGACGGTCTCGCGCCCTTCGATCAGGCCGTTGAACGCGCGCGCTTCCAACTCGTGCGCCGCGGCGATGCCGGTCGCGTCGGCTTCGGCGAGGATCAGCCAGGCGCGCAGGCCCCCAGTGCCCAGCGCGCTGGCCGTTTCGAGGGCGAGGGGCGAGGCTGTCGGGCGCTTCGAGATGCTGCCAACGCCTTTGATGAGCTTGCGCCAATCCACTGCGCCGGAAAGAAGTTTCTTCCAGCCGCTCAACGTGGTCAATCGCTTCGCATAATGCGACCGGACAGCGGCGGGGGCAGGCTCTCCCGCCGCCGCCTCGACCAGCCAGGGATTGACGAGGATCAGCCCGTCGAGCCCCGCCGCTCTGCCGTGGAGGGCCGCGGCGGTGGCGCCGTCGCAGAGGCCGAAGCCGATGACCTGCTCGAGTGCAGGGACTTGCTTGCGGAAGGCGGCTGCCGCAGCCGCGATATCCGCGCAGCTGTCCTTGAATCCCCGATCCTCGCCGGCGCTGTCTCCTGTTCCGCGCCGGTCGTAGCGGAAGCAGGAAAAACCATGCTTTGAAAGTGTGTTCGCAAGCCTTTCATACATTCGATGTGAGCCGACACGGGTCTGGCTGCCGCCGGTGAGCATGAGTAGACCGACCGTGCCTTCGGCGGCATCGAGGCTGCCGGCGAGCGCGGCGCCTTCGCAAGGGAAGGTCAGGAGGTCACGCACAACCGGCTCCATTTGACCAGATCGGCGGCGAGCGCGTCGGCCAGAAGAAGTGAATTTCCAGGCTCCGAGCGACGCCAGAGCGCCGGCCCTTCCACCTTTGCCTCGGCTTCCGCTCTGTCGGAGGCAAGGCGGACGGTGCGAAGCGGCGCCGTCTTCGCGGGCACCGCTTCCTCCAGCGCCGCCTTGAGCGCCTCCGAGGGGGCATAGCCCGCCCATTCGACGCCGCCGGCGAGGCCCGAGCGCACCATGTCGCGCATCACCGCCGCACCGTCGAGCGGAGAGAACCGCCACCAGCCTCGGGCCGCGGCGCCGTCATCGACCAGAGCGCCGCCGCGCAGGCTGGCAATCAGCGGCTTCTTATTCTTTTCAGAGACATGGTCGGCGGCAGCGGTGACGTCATGACGCCAGTCGTCCCAATTCACCTCGCTCAGGTCGCGTTCGCTCTCGCCGGTCCCGGACAGGTCGAGCAGCCAGCAACATTGTCCCTTCTTCGCCAGCGCGCGCATCACCGCGGCGATCAGCGCGCGGGTGCGGTTCATTTCCTCGAACAAGGGCGGGACGAACAGGATGGCCGGCGCGCTCGGACGGCCGATCCGCATCAGCCATTCCTCGCGGTTCGCGCTTTGGAAGCGCTCGAAGGCGAGGGCAGGGCTCCCGGCCCTGGCGCTCACGTGAGCGTCTTGGCCCGGGCGAAGTTGAGCAATGCGCCGAACGTCTCCATCATGTCGGCGTCGACCTCATGATCCTCGATCAGGATGCCCAGGCGCTCCTCGAGTTCGGTGAGCAGGCCGGCGACGGCCATGGAATCGAATTCGGGAAGCGCGCCGAACAGCGGCGTCTCCTCGCGAAAGGCGGCGACGCGGGCGGGATCGAGGCCGAGTATGTCGGCGAGCACCGCGCGCAAGGTGCTGTCGATCTCGTGGGCGTCGTCGGGTGCAGTGGCCATGAGCCGGGGCCTAACGGTTGAAAAGCCGCCCGACAAGCGCCCTCGCGGCTCCGGCAAGCCCTTGCGGACGGCGCCAATCATAGGCGTCGACCTGCCAAAGCATGTGACGCTCCTCCATCCAGTCGCGCTTGTAGGCGTCATCGCCGGTGCCGTAGTCGATCACGCGCACCCGGTCCTGGTCGATCGCGCGGCGAAACATCGCTTCGCCGAGGATCGTGCCGGGCGAAAGCGCCTTGGCATCCTCAACATAAGCGAGCTTGTGGATCGTGGCCTCGCCATTTTCGACGGTCCACAGCTGCGCGGCGATGGGGCGGCCGTCCTTGTAGGCCAGGCCCAGCCGGAGCGCGCCCGCGGCGCCCTCCTGCTCGGCGAGCGCGCGGAGGAAGCCGAACGAGCCTTCCTCGGGCTTCCAGCTGGCGCGGTAGACAGCTTCGTAATCAGCCCAGGCCTCGGCGTCGAAGCGATCGTGGATCCGGATATCGAGGCCGGCGGCTTTCGCCTTGCGCTTGGCCGTGCTGCGGAGCTGGCCCGGGCGGCGCGCCCAGTAGGCGGAGAAATCCTGACCCTCGGTGCGAACCCGCCAGTTGCCGGTCTTCGCGCTGACGAACACCGCCCAGCCCGCCCGCCGGAAGGCGTCGCGCAGTGGCGCCGGGTCCTCGACCGGCGCGAGCGAGACCCGGGCGATGCCGCGCTCGCGCAGGTTTCGAGCAAGCGACGTCATGACGTCAGCTTGCGAATCTCCGGGCGCAGCGTAGCGCAGCGAATACCAGGCGCCATAAGCGCGCGCCGTCCCTTGGGCGATGGCGAGGAACAGCCATGTCTTTCGGCCCTCGCGCTCGCCCCTCAGCACCGTGAGTTGGCCTTCGGGCGGGCAATACGCGTGGAGCAGGCGGAACCAGTCGAGCCGGGCGTAGAGGCTCGGCTGGCGGGCGCGATCGAGCGCGCCGGCGGCGTCAGCCGCGACGGCGTCGAGATCGTCGAACAAAGCGATGTTAACCGTCACGCTTTATGCCCCTTCGCGCCGCTACTATCATGACGGCATTTAAGCAGGAGTGAAGGTGCAAGGCCCCGATCCGACGCCGCGTCCGCTCGACCACCTGACCTTGCGCGGCGAGTCCGGCGCCCCGGCGCTGATCACGCGCGAGGGCGCGCTCGACTTTGCGGGGCTGGAACGCGCGGTGGGCGCGTTGGCCGCCACGTTGCGGGGCAGGGGCCTGAAACATGGCGATCGGGTCGCCTCATGGCTGCCCAAGAATCGGCTCACCAGCCTGCTCCCCCTCGCCTGTGCCCGCGCCGGCTTGATCCACGTTCCCGTGAACCCTCTGCTCAAGCGGATGCAGGTCGCCCATATCCTAACGGACAGCGGCGCCTCGCTGCTGCTGACAGCCGAGGCGCGCGCCGCGACGCTGGAGCCCGGCGATATTGCCTGCCCGGTCGTTGACGAAGGCGTCGATCTGTTCGCGCACGATCCGCTTGGCCCGTCGGACCATGATCCCGAGGATCTGGCCGCTCTGCTCTACACCTCGGGCTCGACCGGGCGGCCCAAGGGGGTGATGCTGAGCCACGCCAATATGTGGCTCGGCGCCGTCAGCGTCGCGCACTACCTGGGGCTCGAGGCGCGGGACCGGGTCATCGCCGTGCTGCCCTTCGCCTTCGATTACGGCCAGAACCAGCTGCTTTCGACCTGGTCCGCAGGCGGCTGTGTGGTGCCGCTCGACTATCTCACCGCGCGCGATGTGGTCCGCGCGGTCGAGCGTCATGAAATCAGCACTTTGGCCGGCGTTCCTCCGCTTTGGGTTCAGCTGATCGAGGCGCCCTGGCCCGCCGCGGCGGCGCTGTCGCTGCGGCGGCTGACCAACAGCGGCGGCAAGCTTGCGCCTTCGGTGGTCCGGCGGATGCGCGAGGTGTTTCCGGCCGCCGACATCTATTCGATGTACGGCCTCACCGAGGCGTTCCGCTCGACCTATCTCGATCCGGCCCTGCTCGACGAGCATCCGGATTCGATGGGCAGCGCCATTCCCTTCGCCGAGATCATGGTCGTCGACGCCGAAGGAAGGGATGCGAACGAGGGTGAGCTGGTTCACGCCGGGCCGCTGGTCGCAAAGGGCTATTGGCAGGATCCGGAACGCAGCGCCGAGCGGTTCAAGCCGGCGCCGGCCTTCTCCAGCCATGGCGGCACCGCCGTCTGGTCGGGCGACCGAGTCCGCCGCGACGAGGACGGGTTGCTTTACTTCGTCGGCCGCGAGGACGGGATGATCAAGAGCTCGGGCAACCGGGTCAGCCCGACCGAGATCGAGGAGGCGGCGATCGCCTCGGGGCTGGTCCATGAGGCGGTGGCGCTCGGTTACCCCGACGCGCGGCTGGGGGAGGGGATAGCGCTCGTGGTGCGCCCCGACCGGCGCGGCGAGGAGGAGGCGCTGCGCGCCTTTCTCAAGCGGAGCCTGCCCAATTTCATGCAGCCCGGCCCTATCGTCTGGCGCGACGACCTGCCACGATCGCCCAACGGCAAGCTGGACCGGGTGGAGTTGAAGCGGGAGCTGATGGCATGAGCAAGCCGATGGGTCCGATCCCGGACGGCTTCGCCGCCGATGCGGAGGGTATGCTGCTGGTCGGCGGCCGCCGCGCGGATGCTTTGGTTGCCGATGCGGATGACACGCCGCTGTTCGTCTACGACTTGGCGCTGATCGCTGGGAAGATCGCGCGCTTTCGCGCCGCATTTCCAAATGTCGATCTCCATTATGCCATAAAAGCAAACCCCTATGGGCCATTACTTGAATTCGTTACGAAACGTGTCGACGGGCTCGATATCGCCTCCGCAGGCGAATTAAGGTTCGCCCTCGACGCGGGCGGGAATCCCGGCGAGATCAGCTTCGCCGGCCCCGGCAAGCGCGACGGCGATCTTTCCGACGCCATCGAGGCCGGAGTAACGCTCAACCTCGAATCGGAAGGCGAGGCAGAGCGCGCGCTGGCGATCGCCGCCAAGACCGGCGGCCGGGCGCGGCTGGCGGTGCGCGTAAACCCCGATTTCGAGATCAAGGGCTCGGGCATGCGCATGGGCGGCGGCGCCAAGCCCTTCGGTGTCGACGCTGCCCGGGTGCCGACGCTGGTCCGCCGCATCCTCGACAGCGGAGCGGAATGGCGCGGCTTCCATATCTTTGCCGGGTCGCAGGCGCTCGCGGCGGAAGCGCTGATCGAGGCCCAGGCGGCGACGATCGCGCTGGCGGCCGAGCTGTCCGAGGCCGCGGGCGCGACGCCGCCTCTGGTCAACCTCGGTGGCGGCTTCGGCATTCCCCACTTCCACGGCGAGGTGCCGCTCGACGTCGAGGCGGTTGGCGCCGCGCTGTCGAGCGCTCTTGCCGACCGTCCGAAGATCCTCCGGGACACGCGCTTCGCCATCGAGCTCGGCCGCTGGCTGGTCGGCGAATGCGGCGTCTATCTGACTCGGATCGTCGACCGGAAGGTCAGCCACGGCAAGACCTTCCTCGTCACCGACGGCGGGATGCAGCACCAACTGGCCGCCAGCGGCAATTTCGGCCAGGTGGTGCGGCGCAACTATCCGGTGGCGATCGCCAATCGCTTCGGCGCCGCGGCCGAGGAGGAAGTATCGATCGTCGGCTGCCTTTGCACCCCGCTCGATCGCCTGGCCGATGACGTCATGACGCCGCGCGCCGAAGTGGGCGACCTGGTCGCCGTCTTCCTCGCCGGCGCCTACGGCCTTTCGGCCAGCCCGCAGGCCTTTCTGGCCCAGGCCCCGGCGCTCGAAATGGTGGTGGACGCAGGCGATTAACCGCTCTGCCAAGCGGCGTCCCGATCCGGGACGCGCCTGCAAAACCCCATTGTTCCTAACGCTAATTTTACCTCTTCGCCCCATAGCCATCCCCAAAGCGCGTCGTTGATCCCGTTCCGGGACGGATGACGCGCGAGCGGGAGCCGAGTGAAGAGGAATGACCATGCGCGTATCCGCCAAGTCCTGGGCCACCCTTGCCGCCACCGTCAGCGCCGTCGCGCTGGCCGGCTGCGCCAGCACGCCGCGTGCCGGCAACGTGCTCCCTCCCGCGAGCCTCGCCGACGAGACGGTCGGCGCCGTCAGCGACAGCTACATCATCGGCCCGGCCGACGAGCTGACCCTGTTCGTCTGGCGTAATCAGGAGCTCAGCGTCACGGCGCAGGTCCGCCCCGACGGCCGCATCACGACGCCGCTGATCACCGACATGGTCGCCGCCGGCAAGACGCCGGCCCAGCTCGCCGACGACATCCGCGCCGCGCTCGCCCAGTACATCCAGGAGCCGCTCGTCTCGGTCATCGTCAACCGGCCGCAGGGCAGCTTCTCGCAGCAGGTCAGGATAGTCGGCGCCGCCGTTCGGCCGACCGCTTTGCCCTACCGCGCCAACATGACCGTGCTCGACGTCATGATCGCGGCCGGCGGCCTTTCCGAATTCGCCGCGGGCGACCGCGCCAAGCTGATCCGCGTCGACCGCGCGAGCGGCCAGCAGCGCGAATATGACCTGCGCCTTGCTACCCTGCTGCGTCGCGGGGACATCCGCGCCAACGTCAGGCTCGAGCCGGGCGACGTCATCATCATTCCCGAGAGCATGTTCTAAAACATGGACGGGCTCTACGATCAGCTGAGGCTGGCCCTCCACCAGGTCTGGCGCCGTCGCTGGCTGGCGATGGCGGTCGCCTGGGGTGTGTGCGTGACCGGCTGGCTGGTCGTCGCTCTGATCCCGTCGAGCTACGAGGCCAAGGGCCGGCTGTTCGTCCAGATGCAGTCGATCCTGCCGAACCAGATCGGCATCACCCCCGACGAGCGCAACAACCAGTTGCTGCGCCTCAAGCAGACCTTGACCTCGAACGAGAACCTCGTGCGCGTCGTCCGCCGCACCGATCTCAACACGCTCGTTGCGAGCGACGCCGATTTGTCCGGCGTGGTCACCGGCCTGCGCCAGCGGATCACCGTCACCGCGCAGCCCGACGGGGGCATCGAGATCAAGGCGAGCTCGAACATTCCCGGCTTCTCAAACGGGCAGAACGCCCGCACCGCGGCGGCGACCGTCCAGGGGCTGATCGACGTGTTCATCGAGCAGAACCTGTCCGGCGACCGCCGCGAGACCGGCCAGGCCGCCCAGGTGCTCGACGAGGAGCTGCGCCGGCGCGAGACCGCGCTGCAGGAGGCCGAGCAGCGCCGGGTCGAGTTCGAGCAGCGCTTCATGGGCGTGCTGCCCGGCGCCGGCTCGATTGCCGACCGCATGTCGGCCGCGCAGGTCGAGCTTTCCAATCTCGAGCAGCAGATCGCGGCGGCCAACGGCGCGCTCACCTCGATGCGCGCGCAGCTCGCCGCGACTCCGCAGCAGCTGCCTGGGGCCGAGGGGAGTGGCGGAGCGACCGCCAGCGGTCAGCTCGCGCAGCTCGAAGGCCAGGTCGCCTCGATGCTCGCCCGCGGCTGGACCGACTCCCATCCGGACATCGCCTACGCCCGCCAGCAGATCGCCCGCCTGCGCCCGCTTGCCGCGCAGGAGCGCAGCTCGGGCAATACCGGCGGCATTTCCAACCCGAGCTACGTCTCGCTGCGGGCGATGATGGCCGAGCGCGAGGCGACACTCGCCGCCGCCCAGGCCCGGCGCAACCAGCTTCAGACGGATTTGGCCCAGCTGTCCTCGCGGCAATCGACCGAGCCCGGCCTCGCCGCCGAGCAGACCCGGCTGACGCACGATTACGACGTGCTGAAGCAGCAATATGACCAGCTCCTCGGCAATCGCGAGCAGGTTCGCCTGCGCAGCGAGGTCCAGGCGCGGACCAGCCCGATCAGCGTCCAGGTGGTCGAGCCACCGAGCGTGCCGGGTGTGCCGGCGGCCCCCAACCGCCCGATCTTCGTGACCGTGATCCTGATCCTGGGCCTGGGGGCCGGCGTCGCCGCCGCGTTCCTCGCCGGGCAGTTGCAGCGGACCTTCCCGACGCAGATCAAGCTCGCCGAACTCGCGGGCCTCCCGGTGCTCGGCACGGTCAGCGAAGTGGTGAGCGCGGCCGAGCGCGCGCGCCGGCGCCAGCGCCTGATCTGGCTCGGCGGGGCGGGGGCCGCGCTGGCGGCGAGCTGGGCGATCCTGATCGTCGTCGAATTCTGGCAGCGAAGCATGGTGGCATGAGGAACGAGATGAAGCATACGCCACCCTCGCTGCTCGAGCGCGCCGCCGAGCTTTACGATTTCAGCGTGCCCCTGCGCGCGCCTGCAGAGCCCGTGAGCGAAGCTGCGCCCGCGCCTGAGCCCACGCCGGCGCCCGAACCTGCGCCCGAGCCCGAAATCGCGCCGGAGCCGGTCGACGTGCCGTCGCCGGTCCACCGGGCCGTGCGCGCGGTCGAGGATTCGGTGCGGCGGAGCAGCCCGCGTGGCGGAGTGGCCCCAATCGATCGCGCGGCTCTGGCCGAGGCCGGCTTCGTCGTCCCCGAGGGCGTGGTCACCGGCATCGCCGAGGAGTTTCGCCTGATCAAGCACCAGCTGCTCGCTGCGATCGGCGAGGCGCCGGACGGCTCCAATTCCCGCGCCCGCACTGTGCTGATCGCCTCGGCCCAGCCCAAGGCCGGCAAGACCTTCTGCGCCGTCAACCTCGCGCTCAGCCTCGCCGGCGAGCGCGACGTCGAGGTGCTGCTCGTCGACGGCGACGTCCCCAACCCCGATGCGCTGAGCAAGCTCGGCATTGCGGGCGACGGGCCGGGCCTGACCGACGCGCTCGCCGATCCCTCTGCGGATCCGGAATCTCTCGTCATCCGCACCGACGTGCCGGGCCTCTCGGTCCTGCCGGCGGGGCGCAAAACCAATAATGTGCCGGAGTTGTTCGCTTCGGATCGTACCCGGGAGGTGCTGGCGGTTCTCGTCGCCGGCGACAGGCGAAGGATCGTCATCATCGATTCCCCGCCTGCCCTGATGGCGTCGCACGCGACCGTCCTGGCCCGACATGTCGGGCAGGCCCTGGTCATCGTTCGCGCCGACCAGACAACCGAAGCCGATCTGCGCGAGACGATCGGCCTGCTCTCGGGATGCGGCCGCTTGAGCCTCGTCCTCAACGGAGCGGGCCTGGCCGTCACCGGGCGCAAATTCGGCGCCTACGATGGGTACGGCCATGACTGAGATCCTTATGACCCGCCGCTTCTCGCGGCTTGCCGCTTTGCTCGGCCTCGCGCTTGCGGGGGCCAGCGCCCATGCGCAGGACGCGCCCAGCCCGGGCGTAACCGGCGCGGCGACGCAAGGCGACACCGGGGGGGCGCCTGGCGCGGTCGCCGAGCCGGCGCCGGCCGCTCCGCACAGCCGCGGCGAGATCCATCCCTATCTGGAGGTGGCCCAGACCCTCACCGCCGATCTCAACGGCGGCGACACGCTGACCTATACCAGCTTCGCGGTGGGCGTGGACGGCCATGTCGAGGCACACCGGATCGCGGCCCAGTTCGGCGTGCGCTACCAGCAAAATGTCGAGTGGAGCGGCGACCTGCCGAACAATTCGATGCTGTCGGGCGTCGCCCAGGCGCACCTGGACGTCGCGCCGAACCTGCTTTCCTTCGATGTCGGAGCGATGGCGACCCACACCGCGGGCGAGGGGCGGGCGCTCGGCGCCACCACCCAGGACGCGGCCGTCAACGTATACAGTTTCTACGCCGGCCCGACCCTTTCGACCTATGCTGGGCCGGTGGCGATCAACGCCTCCTACCGCTTCGGCTACGTCAAGGTCGACGACGACCGCAATCTGCCGAACAATCTCGACGAAGTGTTCGACGATTCCACGGTGCACAGCTTCACGGCGAGCATCGGCATGGGGACGAATGCGGGTCTGCCGTTCGGCTGGACGATCGGCGGCGGCTATGGCCGCGAGGATTCCGGTGGAATCTTCGGCAACCGCTTCGAGGGCGCCTATATTCGCGGCGACGTCGTATTCCCGGTCAGCCCGACCTTCGCGCTGACCGCGGGGATCGGCTACGAGGATCTCGAATCCTCGCAATATGATTTCGTCCGCGACGCGAGCGGCAACGTGGTGATCGGCGCCAACGGCCTGCCCGTTCCCAATCCCAACGCCCCGCGGCTGCTGACCTATCAGATGGACGACGTCATGTACGACGCCGGCTTCATCTGGCGGCCGGGCCCGCGTACCGAATTGCAGGCCCGCGCGGGGCATCGCTATGGCGGGACGACCTTCACTGGATCCCTGTCTCACCAGTTGAACAGCCATGAGGCGATCAACGCCGTCGTGTTCGACACGGTGGAGACGTTCGGCCGGCAGGTGTCGACCAATATCAGTGCGTTGCCGTCCAATGCTAACATCAATATCGATCCGCTGACGGGCAGTCTTTCGGGCTGCGTGTTCGGCGCGAACGGCGGCGGCACCTGCCTCACCGACACGCTGCAATCGATCAGCCCGAGCACCTTCCGGGCGCGCGGCGGCAACATCATCTTCGCCGGCTCGCGCGGCCTGTGGAACTACGGCATGGGCGCGGGCTACACGCATCACCGCTATTTCCTGCCGACGAGCCCGGTCAACGTCGCCTTCGCCAGCGAGGACGAGACTTACGGCGTCAGCGCGTCGATCGGGCGCCAGCTGACGCGCGTCTCGAACGTCAACGTCAGCGCCTATGCAAGCTGGTACGACAGGGACGCGGCCGCATTCCAGGAAGTGACGACGGTCGGTACGACGATCAGTTACGATCACCGCTTCATGCTCGATCGGCTGCAGCTGCTTGCGGCGCTCGGCCTCTACAACAGTAACAATGGCATCGACGACACCGCTGTTTTCTCGGCGCTCGTCGGCCTGCGCTACACGTTCTGACGCGCGGCGAGGGAGACAGACATGTACACTGATCGCTTCGGCCTTACCCGCCAGCCGTTCCAGCTCACGCCCGACGCGCATTTCTGGTTCGACAGCCGCACCCACAAAAAGGCGATGGCCTATCTCGGCTACGGCCTGGCGCAGGGTGAAGGGTTCATCGTCGTCACCGGCGAGATCGGCGCCGGCAAGTCGACCCTGGTCGCCCATCTGATGGCCAATATCGATCGCGCACGGCTCAATGCGATCAGCCTGGTTTCGACCCAGGTCGAGGGCGACGACATGCTGCGGCTGGTCGCCCAGGGGCTCGGCCTCAACACCGGTGCGGTCGAGAAGGCGCGTCTGCTCGACGCGGTCGAGCAGCAGCTCGAGGCGGACCTCAGATCCGGCAAGCGCACTTTGCTGATCGTCGACGAAGCGCAGAACCTCCCGGTCTCGGCGCTCGAAGAGCTGCGCATGCTCTCCAACTTCCAGATCGCCGGCCGAGCGCTGATCCAGTTTGTGCTGCTCGGGCAGCCGGAGTTCCGCGACAAGCTCGCGGGACCCGGGCTGGAGCAATTGCGCCAGCGGGTCATTGCCACTCATCACCTCGACGCCATGGGCGCCGACGAGGTCGCCGCCTATGTCCGCCATCGCCTGACCCTCGCCGACTGGCAGGGCAGGCCGGATTTCGACCCCGCCGCCTTCGAGGCGATCCATCGCCACAGCGGCGGCATTCCGCGCCGCGTCAACCAGCTCGCCCACCGCGTTCTGCTCGGCGCCGCGATCGACAATGCCGAGCGGATCGGCGCCCAGGATGTCGAGGCGATCGCCGCCGAGATGAACGCCGATGCGGCCAGGCCCGCGCCGCGCGAGGAGCCCGTGCTGCCGCTCCGCACGGCAAGGAGCACGCCGGTCGCGGCCAACGAGCAGGCGCCGGTTGTGACCGCTCCCGCCGTCCCGGTTCAGGATCCCGCTCTCGAGCGCCGGATCGCCGTGCTCGAGTCCCAGCTCGAGGAGCAGGAGGCGCTGCTCCGCCGCACGCTGACTTTGCTGATCGACTGGGTGGAATCGGCTCCCGAGGCGGCGTACCGGCACCACGCGGCCTAGCGCCGTGAAGAACGCCCTTTCCGTCGACGTCGAGGACTGGTTCCAGGTCGGCGCCTTCGAGCGAGTGATCGACCGGAGCGACTGGGACAGCCTGCCGCGGCGCGTCGAGCGCAACACCGACCAGGTGCTCGCACTGTTCGAGGAGGCGGGGGTCAAGGCGACTTTCTTCACCTTGGGCTGGGTCGCGGCGCGCCATCCGGCGCTGATCCGGCGAATCGCGGAGGCCGGCCATGAGGTTGCCAGCCACGGCTGGGACCACCGCCGCGTCTTTACCTTGGGCGAGGCCGCGTTCCGGGCAGATCTTGCCGAAGCACGCGCCGCGATCGAAGATGCAGCCGGCGCCAGGGTTCACGGCTATCGCGCGCCCAGCTTCTCGATCGACAGGCGAACCCCTTGGGCGCACGAAGTTCTGGCCGGCGAAGACTATGCCTATTCCTCCAGCGTCGCGCCGGTCCGCCATGATCATTATGGCTGGCGGGACGCGTCCCGTTTCGCCTGGCGGCCGGTCGCGGGCTCGCAGCTTATCGAGCTTCCGGTCACCACATTCGAGATGGCCGGGCTGCGCTTTGCGGCGGGTGGCGGCGGCTTCTTCCGCTTGCTCCCCTATGCGCTTTCGAACTGGGCGGTTTCCCGGGTCAACCGGACGGACGAGCGTCCGGCCATCTTCTATTTTCATCCCTGGGAGGTCGACCCAGGCCAGCCGCGCGTGGCCGGCGCACCATGGAAGTCGCGCCTTCGTCACTACACCAATCTTTCGGGTATGCGCCCCAAGCTTTTGAAATTGCTTCGCGCGCATTCGTGGGGACGCACCGACGAGGTGGCGGCGGCCGAGCAGGGACGGTTTCAGTGAACGCCCCCGCTCCACGCCTCGGCATCGCCGTCCGCAAGGCCGATCTGGCCGCGGAAGCCGAGCGCATCGACACCTTTGTCGCGGAGCATCCCGAGGGCACGATCTTTCACCGCCCGCAGTGGAGTCGGACGGTCGAGCGCGGCTGCGGCCAGCGCGCGCACTGTCTAATCGCCGAGCGCGGCGGCGTGCTAATCGGGCTGCTGCCGCTTACCGAGGTCCGCTCGCCCTTGTTCGGCAATGCGCTCGTCTCCGCCGGCTTCGGAACCGGCGGGGGCATCCTCGGCGACGGCGCGCAAGCGCTTGCCGAAGCCGCCTGGGCGCTCGGTTCTCCCAGCGTCGAGCTGCGCGGCGGTCCCGTCCCCCAAGGCTGGGAGGCAACGACCGGCGTCTACGCCAACTTCTCCCGAGACCTGCCCGGCGACGCCGAGGCCCTGCTCGCTGAAATCCCCAAACGACAGCGAGCGGAGGTGAAGAAGGGACTAAGCGCGTCGCTGGCCACCTCGACCGGCAGCGACCGGCGCCACCGCGACGCCCATTTCCGGGTCTATTCCGAAAGCGTACGCAACCTCGGCACGCCGGTCTTCCCCCGCGGCCTGTTCGAAGCGGCGCTCGACGAATTCGGCGACGAGGCGGACGTCGCCGTCGCCTGGCAGGACGGCCGCCCGCTCTCCGCCTTGCTCAATTTCTACTTCAAGGGCGCGGTTCAGCCTTATTGGGGCGGCGGCACCGCCGCGGCGCGCAAGGCCCGGGCCAACGATCTCGTCCAGTTCGACGTCATGCGCCGGGCGATCGCGCGGGGATGCGTCCGCGCCGATTTCGGCCGCTCGAAGATCGGCACCGGCCCTTGGTCGCGCAAGCGCATCTGGGGGTTCGACGAGACGCCGCTGACCTATGCGGCGCGCGGGGAGCAGCGCGACATGAACCCGCTTAACCCCAAATATCGCCTGCAGATCGCCGCCTGGCAGAGGCTGCCGCTATGGGCGGCGAACCGGATCGGCCCGCTCGTTTCGCGGGGGCTGGGCTGATGCGCGATATCCTGTTCCTCGCCCACCGCATCCCGTTCCCGCCGGACCGGGGCGACAAGATCCGTTCGTGGAACCTGATCAGGCATCTCGCCGGGCTGGGGCGTGTGCACCTCGCCTGCTTCGCCGACGACGAGGAAGACGCCGCGCATCTCGCCGCCTTGCGCGCCACGCTCGGGGATCGGCTCGGCGAAGCGCATGTCGAAGTACGCACGCGCTCGAAGGCAGTGGCCGGAGCGCGGGCGCTGGTCGAGGGCAGGCCGGTCTCGCTGACGCTGTTCGACAGCCCTGGCCTTCGCAGTTTCGTCGAGGCGAAGCTGGCCGATCCGGCGGTCGGCACGGTGTTCGCTTTCTCCGGCCAGATGGCGCAGTTCGTGCCCGCCAGGATCCGCCAGCGCTTCATCATGGACTTTGGCGACATGGATTCCGCCAAATTCGCCCAATATGCCGAGGAGGGCTCCCCCCCGATGCGCTGGGTCAACCGGCGCGAAGGCGAGAAGCTGTTCGCCTTCGAGCGCGCGACGGCGGCGCGCGCCGACCTCTGCACCTTCGTCAGCGAGTCCGAGGCCGCGCTATTCCGGGAGCGGACCGGGCTTGGCAACGTCCGCGCGCTTTCGAACGGCATCGACGTCGATCATTTCGATCCCTCCGCGGAGTTTCCCCGGCTCGCGTTCGACCGGCCGCTGATCCTCTTCACCGGGCAGATGGACTATGCGCCGAATGCCGAGGCGGTGAGCTGGTTCGCCCGCGAAGTGCTGCCGCTCGTCCCCGGGGCGCGGTTCGCCATTGCCGGGCGCAACCCGCCGGTCTCGGTCCGCGCGCTGGCCGGCGCGCAGGTGATCGTCACCGGCGCCGTCGCCGACATGCGCAGCTGGCTGGCCGCCGCCGACGTGGTCGTCGCGCCCCTGAAGCTTGCCCGGGGCATCCAGAACAAGGTGCTCGAAGCCATGGCGATGGCGCGGCCCGTGGTCGCCTCGCCAGCCGCTTTCGAGGGGATCGAGGCCGAGCCCGGCCGCCATCTCATCGTCGCCGAAGGCGCGGAGGCGACTGCCGAGGCGGTCAGGCGATTGCTGGCGGAGCCGGGGACATTGGGCGCGGAAGCGCGCAGCCATATGGCGCGCCATTATCGCTGGGCGGCGCGCCTCGCTCCGCTGGCGGAGATGATCGATCCCGACCGGCCGCGGAAGGTGGCGGCATGAGCACGCTCGCCCTTCGCGCCCTGGGTGGCGAGCGTTCGGCCTGGCGCACGCATCTCACCCTGCTCGGCGCGGCCGCGGCGGCGATCCTGCTGCTCTTCCGACAGGATGCGGCCGACGTGGTGGCGATCTGGTCGAATGATTCGACGTTCAACCATTGCTTCCTGATCCTGCCGATCATCGCCTGGCTGGTCGCGCAGCGCTTGCCCCAGTTGCGCGCCCTGACCCCCGCCGCGTGGTGGCCGGGCCTGCTGGCCGTGGGCTGCGGAGCATTGTCGTGGCTGGCAGGAGAGGCGAGTGGGATCGATGTCGCGCGCCATTTCGGCCTGCTGTTGATGCTCGAGGGTGCGGTCGTCGCGATCCTCGGCAAGGCGGTCGCGCGGGGACTGACCTTCCCCCTCTTCTACGCCTTGTTCCTCCTTCCGGTCGGCTCGGAGATCGTGCCGGCGATGCAGACGGTGACGGCCGAGGTCGCCGCCTTGCTGCTCTCGCTGACCAACGTGCCTGCGCATTTGCAGGGGATCTTCATCACCACGCCGACCGGCTATTTCGAGGTCGCTGAGGCGTGCGCCGGGGTCAAATTCCTGATCGCCATGGTCGCCTTCGCCGCGCTGGTCGCCAATACCTGCTACCGGTCCTGGCGGCGGCGCGCAGCATTCATCGCCGTCGCGATCGCCGTCCCGGTCCTCGCCAACGGGGTGCGCGCCTGGGGGACGATCTTCATCGCCCACCTGACCGACCTCGGCTTCGCCGCGGGCTTCGATCACGTCTTCTACGGCTTCTTCTTCTTCGCCTTCGTCATCGCTTTGGTGCTGGGCATCGGCTGGCGCTTCTTCGACCGGCGCGTCGGCGAGCCGTGGTTCGATTCCAAAGCGCTCGAGGCCGAGCCGCCGCGGCCGGCCAGGCTCGAGCTCGTCGCCGCTGCGGCGCTCGGCCTTGCGCTCGTGCCGCCCGTCTGGACGAACCTCGTCGTGGCCGCCGGCGTGGTCTCGCTGCCCGCGCAGCCGGTGATGCCCGAGGTTGCCGGCTGGCAGCGCGTCGCGGCCCGCGGCGGTATTCCCTGGCAACCGCATTTCGCGGGGGCCGACCGGATCACAGTGCAGCGCTACCGCGATGTTAACGGGCGCAGCGTCGATCTCGCCATCGCCCTGTTCGTCCGCCAGCAGGAAGGCCGGGAGCTGGTCGGCTTCGGCCAGGGCGCGACCGCGCCGAACGGGCGCTGGGCGTGGACGGCCGACGCGCCGGCACCGCCGGACGGACGCGCGGAACGGATCGCCTCGCACGGGCTGGAACGGCAGGTTGTCAGCTTCTACCGTGTCGGCGATATCGTGACCGGAAGCGGGGTGGGGGTGAAGCTCGAAACGATGAAGGTGCGGCTGCTCGGCGGCCCGCAGCGGGCGGTGGCGGTGCTCGTCTCCAGCGATTCGCGCGCGGCGATCGACGATTTCCTGCGCGCGCTCGGGCCCGTCGCGCCGCTCGCCGACCGCGCCGCGGGGCTCTAGTCATGTGCGGCATCGCCGGCCTGTTTCACCCGGACGTTCCGAAACCGGTCGATCCGGCGCGAATCGCGGCGATGACCGACGTCCTCGCCCATCGCGGCCCGGACGGCAGCGGCATCTGGACCGCACCGGGCATCGGCCTCGGCCACCGCCGCCTCTCGATCATCGACCTCAGCGACGCCGCGGCCCAGCCGATGCTGGCGGAAGGCGGGCGCCTCGCGATCAGCTACAATGGCGAGGTCTATAATTTCCGCGAGGTGCGCGCCGAACTCGAGGCAAAGGGGCATCGCTTCCGCACTGAGAGCGACACCGAGGTAATCCTCGCTGCCTGGCTGCAATGGGGTCCTGAGTGCCTCCGGCACTTCAACGGGATGTTTGCCTTCGCGCTGTACGACGCGGCCGAGGATTCGCTGTTCCTCGCCCGCGACCGGCTCGGCGTGAAGCCGCTCTTCTACGCCGAGCTTTCCGACGGCGCGCTGACCTTCGCCTCCGAGCTCAAGGGCCTGCTCGCCCACCCGCTGCTGCGCCGCGTTCCGAGCCCGCAGGGAATCGAGGATTTCCTCGCTTATGGCTACGTCCCCGACGACGCTTCGATTGTCGAAGGGGTCAGAAAGCTCCCCGCCGGTCACTATCTCCACGTCCGCCGCGGACGCCTGTTGCCGAAACCGGTGCAATGGTGGGACGTCGATTTCTCCAATCCCGTGCGCAGGCGCGCCAAGGCGCTCGAGGAGGAGCTCAACGACCGCCTCACCGCCGCCGTCCGCTCGCGCATGGTCGCCGACGTTCCGCTCGGCGCCTTCCTCTCGGGCGGGGTCGACAGCTCGGCGGTGGTCGCGTTCATGGCCGAGGCCAGCCGGGGCGCGGTCGAGACCTGCTCGATCGGCTTCGACGAGGCCGATCATGACGAGACTCACTTTGCGTCCGAAGTCGCGGCCCTGTTCGCCACCAATCACCGCTCGCGCATTGTCGCCTCAGACGATTTCGGCCTGATCGACACGCTCGCCGATGCGTTTGACGAGCCGTTCGCGGACGCTTCGGCGCTGGCCACCTATCGCGTCTCCGAGCTAGCGGTGGAGAAGGTCAAGGTGGCGCTTTCGGGGGACGGTGCCGATGAGGCGTTCGCCGGTTATCGCCGCTACCGGATGTTCATGGCCGAGGAGCGGGCGCGGGCGATGCTCCCCGGGCCGCTCGGCCGCGCCGCGGGTGCGCTCGGCGGCATCTACCCCAAGCTCGACTGGGCGCCGCGTTACCTGCGCGCCAAGACCACTCTGCAGGCTTTGGGGCAGGGGAGCGGCGAGGCCTATGCCCAGGCCGTCGGCGTCACCCCGCCGCTGCTCCGCCGCCGGATCTTCACCGCCAACCTTCACGGGCACGATGCCGAGGAGCGCTATGCCGCCGCGATGCGGGGCGCGCCGGCGAACGACGCCCTGTCGCGTGCGCAATATGCCGATCTCAAGATCTGGCTGCCCGGGGACATTCTGACCAAGGTCGACCGCACGTCGATGGCGGTAAGCCTCGAGGCGCGCGAGCCTCTGCTTGATCACCGCCTGGTCGAATTCGCGGCCAGCCTGCCCGCGAATATGCGGCTGCGCGGAGGGACCGGCAAATGGCTGTTGAAGCGCGCGCTCGGCGGGCGTCTGCCGAACCACATCCTGCATCGCCGCAAGATGGGCTTCGTCACGCCGGTTTCAGCTTGGTTCCGCGGCCCGCTGGCGGCCGAAGCCGCCGCGATCTCGCGCAGCGCCGCCTTCGCCGAGACCGGCTGGTTCGACCCCGAAGCGATCGCCCGCATCGCCGAGGCGCACCGCTCAGGCCGCGCCGATCATGGTCGGCTGCTATGGCAATTGCTGATGCTGGAAAAGTCGTTGCGGCGCCTGTTCGGCTTCGGCGCGTCGCTCACTGCTCGCCCGGATAGAGCGCCTCGACAAAGTAGAGCCCGTCGGGCGGCGCGTTGAAGCCCAGCGCGGCGCGATCCCTCGCCTCCAGCGCCGCCTTCAGATCCGCCTTCGTCCATTTCCCGCGCCCGACCAGCTCCAGGCAGCCGACCATCGAGCGCACCTGATGGTGGAGGAAGCTGCGCGCCGCCGCCTCGATCTCGATCGTCTCGCCGAGCCGGCGGACGGTCAGCCGGTCGAGCGTCTTGACCGGGCTGTCGGACTGGCACTGGGCCGAGCGGAAGGTGTTGAAATCGTGCCGCCCGACCAGAACCTGCGCCGCGCGGTTCATCGCGTCGGCATGGAGCACGACCGGGACCCGCCAAGCGCGTCCTGTTTCCAGCGCCAGCGGCGCCCGGCGGTTGGCGATGCGGTAGACGTAGCGGCGGCCGATGCACGAGAAGCGCGCGTGGAAATCCGGCTCGGCCTCGCGTGCCGAGAGGATGGCGACGGGGAGGGGGCGCAGTTTGGCGTTGGTGCCGTCGGCAAGGCGGTGAGCACTGATCGGCTTGTCGATGTCGACATGGGCGGTCATCGCCAGAGCATGGACGCCCGCGTCGGTGCGCCCGGCGGCGTGGAGCGTCACTTTCTCGTGGGTGATGGCTTCGATCGCCTCCTCGATCGCCTGCTGCACCGAGGGGCCGTGGGCCTGGCGCTGCCAGCCCATGAACGGCCGCCCATCATATTCGACGATGAGCCGAAAGCGCGTCACGCCAGGCTGGCGCCGGGAGGAATGGGAAAGCCGCGCAGCAGCTCCGCCGGAGTCATCGCCGCACGCCCGGCGCGCTGGACGAGCGTTGGGATGATCGAGCCGGCGCCGCAGGCAATGGAGAGGTCGGCGCCGAGCACCTCCCCCTGACTTCCTTCCAGTTCTGAAATAGCGGTCGCAAGTATCTTGATTCGTTCGCCTTCATATTCGAAAAATGCACCGGGAGCGGGATTGAACGCGCGCACCTGCCGCTCCACCTCACTCGCCGTCCGGCTGAAATCGAGCCGCGCCTCCTCCTTGCCGATCTTGGGGGCGTAGGTGGCCTTCGAATCGTCCTGCGGCACGCGGCCGACCTCGGGAAGCAGATCCAGCACGCGCCGCATGAGGATCGCGCCCGTCTGGGCGAGCTCGGCGGTCAGTTCGCCGGCCGTCTTGCCGGCCACTCCGGCGGGCAGAACGCCCATCATCGGGCCGGTATCGAGCCCCTTTTCCATCTGCATGATGGTGACCCCGGTGAGCCCGTCGCCGGCGAGGATCGCGCGCTGGATCGGCGCAGCCCCGCGCCAGCGAGGCAGGATGGAGGCGTGGACGTTGAGGCAGCCGTGCGGCGGGCCG
>DASQJU010000269.1:0-5553 GCA_035630915.1 Allosphingosinicella sp. | reverse complement strand
CCTCGGCCAGCGCGTCCGGCAAGGGCGCGCCGCCGCAACCCCAGTGGCGAACATGCGCGAGCGGCGCCGCGGCGAAGCGGGGATGATCGAGCAGGCCCTGATAGACGGTCGGAACGCCGAAGATCGTGTCGAGCCGCCGCGCCCCGAGGAGGGCGACGATCCGGTCGGCGTCAAATCCGTCCATCACCACCACCCGGCCGCCGGCGATCAGGGTCGGCAAGGCGTGGAGGTTGATCCCCGCGGTATGGAAGACGGGCAGGAAGGCGAGCGTCGTGTCGCTGCCGGTCAGCCCGATCGCGCCGGCGATGTTGACGTAGTTCGCGATGGCCATTCGGAAGGTATAGATCACGCCCTTGGGGCGCCCGGTCGTCCCCGACGTGTAGATCAGATACCAGATGCCGTTGTCCGGCCAGCGCGCCCGCCAACGCCGGGGGGCGCCGGCGCCGCGCCGCTCCTCATAGTCGCCGTCGAGGTCGACCGTCGGGAGCGGCGGAAGCGCGGCCGCCGCTGAGGCTTCGGGCGCGCCGTGAAACAGCAGGCTGGGGCCGGCGTCGGCGATCAGTCCCTCGAGTTCGGCGGCCGGCATGCGCCAGTTGAGCGGCACGAGGATCGCGCCCAGCTTCGCGCAGCCGAACAGGATCTCGAAGAATTCAGGGCGGTTGCGGCTGAGAATCGCGACGCGGTCGCCCTCGCCAACGCCGAGCGATGCCATCATCCCCGCTGCGCGGCAGGCCCGCGCGTCGAGCTCGGCATAAGTGAGCGTGCGACCGCTCGCCGCATCTTCGACCGCGACGCGCTCGCCCTGCAGCATGGCGCGCTTGGCGATCAGGTCGGGCAGATCGCCGATCATCTTTTGCGCAGGCCTTCCGAGACGAGATCGATGGCGCGGTCGGCGACTTCGGCCGGCTCCATGTCGTGCCGCCACAGGCCGTAGCGCATGCCGAGGAAGACGCTCATCCCGATCAGCGCCCAGGCGCGCAACTCGTCCGGCCCCTCGGCGATCTCGCCGCGGGCGCGGGCGGCGGCAAGGCCGTCGCGATAGCCTTCGACGAAGCTCAGATAATGCTCGCGATAGGCGTCCTCGGCGACGAACTGCGATTCCTCGATGATCCGGTAGAGCTCGGGATGCTGGCGGGTGAAGGCGATGAAGGCGGCGAGGCCGGTCCGCTCCGCCGCAAGCCGGTCCGGCGCGCCGCGCACCGCCTCGGCGACATGGGCGCGGGTGGCGTGGCTCATATCGCGCACCAGCGCGCGGAACAGCTCCTCCTTGCTCTCGAAATAGGTGTAGAAGGTGCCGAGAGCGACGCCGGCCCGGGTGGTGATCCCGGTGATCGCCGCCTCGTGATAGCCCCGTTCGCCGAACTCCTGCGCCGCCGCTTCGAGCAGCTTGCGCACGGTCTTGCGGCCGCGCTCGGTGCGCGGCGCCTTGCCGGCCGACACGGCGGTCTGGCCCAAGTCGTTCATGCGCCCTCTCCCGCCGCGAACTTGAACCGACTTTCAGCTTTGCGCAAGCGGATGCGTTTTCACCGCGGCGCTGGGGAAACGGTGGTTTAACTTATCTGGGGTAGATTTCGGGGCGTTGGGGAGCTGCGATTCGTGGCCAGATTTATTGTGTTGAAAAAAGGAGGCGGCGGGAAAGTCGCCATCAATCCGGACCAGGTCGCCTTCGTGCGCTCTGCGGCCGGAGCCTTTACCGATGTCTTTTTCAACGGGCAGCAGGTCGCGGTCGAGGGGAGCTTCGACGAGATCGTGAAGCTGCTGGGGCTTGCCGACGCCGCGGATCGCAATAGCGACGGACAGCCCCGCTCCGCCTTCGGACCTTTCGTGCGATAACGCCCGCCGCGCGAACGGCTTCTTAACAACGATTTGCTAAGCGGGGCGTGTTGGGGGTGGCTCGACCAAGGAGTCACGTGTGAAGCGTTTGTCGTTCCGATTGTCGCAGGCCGTCGCCGGCGGCCGTGCCGCCAAGGCGGCTCCCGGATCGCGCGAGGTCGTTCTCGAGCGGCTGCTGCGCAAGCGCGCCGCCGCCTATCAGGCCGGGCTGGGAGACCAGGAGCAGATGCTGCGCGACCAGATACGCTGGTCCTTGCCTATCGACCGGGACCCTGCGGGCGAGCACGAAAGTCCCGACCCTCCTCAAAGTTGAATATTGACTCAACTTTCATTTTAGGCCAGAGCCGGCCCCGGCGCATGCTCCCTTAAGAGGGCGCGCCGGGGAGGGAAAGCTGAAGGTATTTACCGCTTCGGACGGAGCGAAGATCGCTTACCGCGACGAGGGCGCCGGGCCTCCGCTCGTGCTGCTCCACGGGCTGATGGCGCATGGCGGCTTCTTCCGCGAGCAGGAGCCGCTCGCCGCCGATTTCCGACTCATCGCCATCGACCTGCGCGGCCACGGCGAATCGCACAGTGCTCCGGCGCCGACGGTCGAACGCATCGCCGCCGATGTCGCCGAACTGGTCGAGGCGCTCGATCTGGAGGGCGCGGTCGGCGTCGGCTGGTCGCTTGGCGCGACCGTCCTCTGGCAGGTCCTCGCCGGTCCCGCCGCGGCGCGCTTCGCGGGCGCGGTGGTGATCGACATGACCGCGCGCGTGCGCAACGACGCGCGCTGGGATCTCGGCCTTTCGCCCGAGGCGTGCGCGGCGCGTAGCCTGGCGATCCGCGACGATTATGAGAGCTTCGCCTTTTCCGCGGGCCAGGCGATCTTCGCCCAGCCGGTCGCGGCCGCGCAGACCGGCCTCGCCAGCTGGGTGTCGCAGGAATTCGCCCGCAACGACGCCGCCGCGATGGCGGCCGTCTGGGAGTCGCTGGTCGTCCAGGACATGCGGCAGCTGCTCGCATCGATCCGCCATCCGACCTTGATCGCGCACGGGGCCCACAGCTCGCTCTACGGCGACGGCACCGCCGATCATCTCGTGGCGGCGCTGCCCCAGGCACGTGCCGTCCGCTTCGAGCGCTCGGGCCACGCCCCGCACCTCGAAGAGCCCGAACTGTTCAACGCCACCCTGAAGGATTTCGCGGGCCGCCTGTCGCGCGCCCGTGCTGCGCAGACCACCGAATGATGAGGAGAAACCCCATGTCCAGCACCACCAGCCTCAAGACCGGCCTCAAGATCGGCGCCGCTTTGGCCGCGCTTACCGCCTTCGCCGGCCCTGCCTTCGCGCAGGATACGCCTCCTGCCGCCGCGTCCGGCGAGCAGACCTCGACCGGCGCGAATGGCGAGGTGATCACCGTCACCGCCCGGCGCCGGTCGGAGAATCTGATCGACGTGCCGATTGCGATCAGCGCCTATTCGGGCGAGCAGCTCGAGAATGAGGGCGCGATCGATCTCACCGATATCGGCGACACGACTCCGAACGTCACGATCGAGGCGTCGCGCGGCACCAATTCGACGCTGACCGTGTTCATCCGCGGCGTCGGCCAGCAGGATCCGGTCGCCGGCTTCGAGGCCGGCGTCGGCCTCTATATCGACGACGTCTATCTGAACCGGCCCCAGGGGGCCTTGCTCGACATTTACGACGTCGAGCGGATCGAGGTCCTGCGCGGGCCGCAGGGCACGCTCTACGGCCGCAACACGATCGGCGGCGCGATCAAATATGTCACGCGGCGGCTGGCGGAGAGCCCCGAGCTTCGCATCCGTTCCAACCTCGGCACCGACGAGCAGGCCGATCTGGTGCTGACCGCTTCGACCCCGGTTACCGAGGACCGCAGGCTGCGCGTCGGCGGCTCGATCGCGCGGCTGTCGCGCGGCGGCTTCGGCGACAATCTCACCACCGGGCTGGAGAATTACAACAAGGACGTCTGGGCCGGGCGCCTGTCGGCCGAGTATAACAATAGCGGCACCGCCTTCGTGCGCCTGCAGGGCGACTATACGGCGGACGACAGCAACACGCGCGGCGGCCACCGGCTGATTCCGAGTCTGGTCACGCACACCCCCGTTTTGCCCGACGTGTACGACAGCCAGGGCGCGCTGCTCGATCCGACGCAGCGGGTCCGCGCCTGGGGCGTCAGCCTCTTCGCCGAGCTCCAGCCCTGGGACGGCTGGACGCTGCGCAGCATCACGGCCTTCCGCCGCGACAAGAGCCAGACGCCGATCGATTTCGACGCGCTGCCCGCGGTCGACGTCGACGTGCCGGCGGAATATACGAACGACCAGACCTCGCAGGAGCTTCAGGTCCTCTACGACCATGGCGGTTTCCACGGCCTGCTCGGCGCCTACTATCTCGACGCGAATGCCCAGACGGTCTTCGACGTCCGCCTGCCCGGCGGCCTCGCCGCGCTGACCTTCGGCGACGTCGGCACCGAGACCTTCGCGGTCTTCGGCGACTTCACCTACGATATCTCGCCGATGCTCAGCCTGTCGGTTGGCGGCCGCTACACCTGGGACCAGCGCCACTCGGTCGTCGACCGCGGCGTCTATCTCGGCGGCGGCGGCTCGCCCTATTTCGGCGGCACCGGCACCCGGATCGTCAATCAGTCGAGCTTCAACGGCACGGCCGACTTCGAGGAGTTCACGCCGCGCGCGTCGATCGCCTTCCACCCGAGCGACGACCACACGATTTACGCGAGCTACTCGCGCGGCTTCAAAGGCGGCGGCTTCGACCCGCGCGGCGTGACGACCGCGTGCCGCACGCCGACGGGCGCGGTCTGCACCACGCCGGCTCAGGTGTACGACTTCATGTCGTTCGATCCGGAAACGGTGACCAGCTACGAGCTCGGCTGGAACGCCCAGCTGTTCGATCGCCGCGTGACGTTCCGCCTGGCGGGCTTCTATGCCGATTATAACGACGTTCAAATCCCGGGCTCGGTCGGCGCCGTGGTCGGCGGAATCCCGACCTTCGTCGGAGTCACCACCAACGCCGCCAAGGCGCGGTTCATGGGTGTCGAGTGGGAAGGCAATGCGATCCTCGCGCGCGACTTCGGCGCCGAAGGGGACCGGCTCAATTTCGGCTGGTCGCTCGGCTACCTCAACGCGGACTATAAGGAGTATTTCGCGGCGCTCGCCAATCCGGTGACCGGCGTGACCACGCTGCAGGACGTCTCCGATCTCCGCGAGGTGCAGAACACCCCGGAATGGACCGCGAGCGGCACGCTCAGCTACGAGGTGCCGGTGGCATCGGGCCGGCTCAACATCATGTCCACGCTCTCCTATCGCAGCAGCTCGCAGCAGTTCGAGCTGCCTGTGCCGGGGCTCGACCAGAGCGGGTTCACCTTGTGGGACGCGAACCTTGTCTGGCATTCGGACAACGATCGCTGGCAGATCGGCCTCCACGGCCGCAACCTGACCAACAAGCGCTACATCGTCTCTGGCTATAATTTCCTTCGCCAGAACCCCGGCGCCCCCTATACGTCGCCCAACGGTTCCCAGGTGCGTACGGGCGATTTCATCCTGCCGGGCGGCAATCCGGGCCTCAACTCGACGCTCGGCGCCGAGGGCGTGCTCACCGCCTACCGCGACGCCGGCGGCAGCGCCGACTCGGCGCGCGAGGTCTTCGAGCACGCCCGCGCGGGCGACGCGGCGGCCGTGCAGGTGATCGAGAACGCCGCGCAGCGGAT
>DASQJU010000268.1:0-12574 GCA_035630915.1 Allosphingosinicella sp. | reverse complement strand
CGGCACGATCACCCGCTGCTCGCCTACGAGACGGCGCGCGACTTTCGGCGCTGCACGCTGGCGTTTCGCTGGCGCTCGGGCGGCATCCTTCCGCTCGACGCGGTCAACGGGCCGACGCTGACGATCGAGGGGCGCGACGAGGCGGGCGCGCCGCGCGCCTGGTACGTGCGGCTGTGGAACCATGCCGACGGGACAAGCGAGGACGCGGCGGTGACGCTCGACTTCGCCGCGCTGGCCGGAGGTTGGAGCGGCGAGGACCCGGTGTGGGCCGGGGATGTCGACCGGCTGTTCGTCAGCCTCGTCGCGCCGGGCTTTGACGGGACGGAGGCGCCGCTTGGTGCGCCGGCGGAAGGCTGGGCCGAACTCAGCGCGATGCGCTGCGAAGGATCGGGATCGGTGCTGACGGTCGGCGACGTGCTGGTGCCCGAGCATCGCTTGCGGATCGCGACCGGCTATGACGATCTCTACCATCTGACGCCCGAACGGGTGCTCCGCATGGCGCTGCAGCTCGGCTATCGCGGGGCGCTCAACCATTATGTCGGGATGAGCCATTATTTCCGGCTCGAGGCGCTGGGCGGCGGCTTCTACGTCAGCCTGGCGGGCGGGACTCTGAACGGGCCGTGCGCCGCCTGGCACCGGGATTTCGCGGCGCGGGCCGGGGCGCTGGGGTTCAGCCCGATCTTCTCGCTCTCCTACGAGCTGCTCGACCAGCATTGCTGGAACGACTGGAAGCAGCGCGACATGGACGGCGCGCCGGCGCTGACGGGCTGGGCGCCGCCATCGGCGCTGCTGTCGCCGGCCCATGCGGGAGCGATGGGTTATTTGCGGCTGGTCGCCCGGGCCTTCGCGGCGATCCTTCGCGACGCCGGGCTGGCGGTGCGCTTCCAGGTCGGCGAGCCGTGGTGGTGGGTGACGGCGGACGGGCGGATCTGCCTCTACGACGCGGCGGCGGTGGCGGCGTTCGCGCCGGTGGCGATCGGCGACGTGCGCGGGCCGCTGGACGCAGCGCAGAAGGCGACGCTCGATGCGGCCGGCGCGGTGCTCGCGGCCTCGACCGCCGCCTTGTGCGACGCGGTGCGCGAGGAGGCGCCGGGGGCCGAATGCCTGCTGCTCGTCTATCTGCCGACGGTGCTCGGCGCGCCCGAGATCGCCCGCGCCAATTTGCCTTTGGGCTGGGCGGCGCCGGCCTTCGACGTGCTCCAGCTCGAGGATTACGACTGGGTGATTGAAGGGCGTAGCGGAGGCGGCGCGGTCGAGGCGATGGCCGGGCGGCTCGGCTACCCGGTCGAGGAGCAGCATTATTTCGCGGGCTTCGTGCTCGACGCCGCCGACACGCATTTGTGGCCGCAGATCGCGGCAGCGGCCGAGACGCCGGTCGCGCGCGGCACGGCCGAGACGTTCGTCTGGGCGCTGCCGCAGGTGGCGCGCGACGGCTTCGTTCATTTCGAATTGGGAGAGAGTGACATGGAAAGCTTCGCGGACGTCCGTTTCCCGATCGCGCTCGGGCGCGAGGCGAGCGTGACGCCGGCCTTCTCGACGGCGATCGTCGAGACGGCGGGCGGTGCGGAGCAGCGCAATGCGGAATGGGCCGACGCGCGGCTCGCCTTCGACGCGGGGCCGGGGCTGCGCAGCGAGGCGGATTTGCAGGTGCTGCTTGCCTTCTTCCGCGCGCGGCGCGGCGCGGCACAAGGATTCCGGATCGAGGACCCGTTCGACAACAGCTCGAACGGGATGGGCCTCGAGCCGGGGGCGGCGGACCAGCTGCTCGGGGTCGGTGACGGCGTGAGGACGATGTTCCCGCTGATCAAGACCTACGGAGAGCAGGTCCGCCGCATCACCCGCCCGGTGGAGGGGACGGTGCGGGTGTCGGTCGACGGCCTGGAGTTTGGCGACGGTTGGGCGCTGGGCGGGAAGGGCGTGGTGGCCTTCGAGGAGGCACCGGCCGAGGGGGCCGAGGTGAAGGCGGGGTTCCGCTTCGACGTGCCGGTGCGGTTCGCCGAGGACTGGCTGGAGCTCAACCGCGCGACCTTTCTGGCGGGCGAGGTGCCTTCCGTGCCGATGATCGAGCTTCGGGAATAACGGTCAGCGCCGGCCGGGGAACCGCCACAAATGGAGGTGCCGCAGGTCTTCCGGATGATAGATCAGCATCCAGACCAGCCAGATCGCGGCGAGGGCGAGGATGAGGCCGCCGAGCAGGGCGACGGTCCGGTCCCGGCGCCGGCGCCGGTAATAAGCGCGTTCGCGCTCGGGTTCGCTGGCCTGCCAGGCGGCACGGATGTTGAAGCCCTGGCCGATCGCCAGCTCGACGAAGAGCTGGAGCTCGGCGAGCGGGTGCCAGATCCCGTCGCCGGCGCGGAACTCGCCGCGGGCTAGGTCGATGCGCAGGTTGAGGCCGGTGGGGCGGACGACAAGATCGAGTGCGCCGTCCTGCCATTCGTCTCCGGACGCGCAGTCGAGGTCCCAGAGGCTGAGGACCGGCAGGCCGGTGGCGAGGTCGATCACCCGGTGACGGTTGATCGGGTTCTGGTCCTTGATGTCGTTCGGCAGGAAATCCCGGAGCACGAGGATTCGGGTGCGTCCGTCCGGCATGTCGCGGCGCGCGACACCGGCGGGCAGGGGCTCGGCGAAGTCCGCCTCGTGCGGCGACAGACTCATCATTCATCGATAGCATGAAAGGACGGACGTGGCGGACTTTATCGCGCGCGACCTCTGCACGATCGCGCTCTGCTGGCGGCTGGAGCGCGCGGACGGGATCGCGCTCGGCTTCACCAGCCACGACCGCGACCTCGCGATCGACGGGCTGGTCTATCGCGCCGCGCCGGGCATGCTGCCCTCGGCGATCAGCCTGTCGGACGGGCTCGACCCCGCCAGCCTCGACATCAAAGGCGCGCTGACCAGCGAGGCGATCCGCGCCGACGATTTGCGTGCGGGGCGCTGGGACGGGGCGGCGCTCAGCCTGTTCATGACCGATTGGGAGGCGCCCGGCGACGAGGTCCTGCCGATCGCGCGCGGCGTGCTCGGCGAGGTTTCGCTGCGCGGCGACGCGTTCGAGGCCGAGCTTCGCGGGCCGGCGGCGCTGCTCGATGGACCCGCGGTCGAGCAGACCTCGCCCGAATGCCGCGCCGAGCTCGGCGACAAGAGGTGCCGGGTGGACATGGCGCCGCGCACGCGGATCACGCGGATCGCGTCGGTCGAGGGCGAACAGCAGCTGACGATCGAGGACGCGCCCGCGGGCGACGCGCTCGGCTACGGCTGGCTGCGCTGGATCGGCGGCGCCAATAGCGGGACCGAGAGCGCGATCCTCGGCGCCGAGGGCGCGGCGCTGACCTTGCGCGAGCCGCCGCCCTTCGCGCCGGCCGCGGGCGATCTCGTCGAGGTCAGCGAGGGTTGCGACAAACGGCTCGCCGCCTGCGCCGGCCGCTTCGCCAACGCCGCCAATTTTCGCGGCGAACCGCATTTGCCGGGAATGGACCTGCTGACGCGCTACCCCGGCGCCTGATCAACCAAGAAGGAGAAAGACGATGCAGCTTCGTGCGTGCCTTGGAATGGCTTTGCTTGCGCTGACCGCCTGTGCCGAGATCCCGAAGGGGATCAGCATCGTGGTCGACGGGTCCACGCTCGAGTTCAAGAAGGCGCCGGAGCCGGCGCCGGCCGAGCCGGGACCGGTCCCTGCGCCCGCCGATGACCCGCAGCGCTGAGGACATCGTCGCGGCCGGGCGCGCCCTGATCGGCGCGCCCTTCCGGCCGCAGGGGCGGTCGGCCGCGACCGGGCTCGATTGCCTCGGCGTCGTCGCGATCGCGGCCGGGGCCGAGCTTGGGAAGACGCGGCGGGATTATGGCCTGCGCGACTTCGCGCCCGAGGCGATCGGGCGCGCGCTCGAAGGACTCGGGTTCCGACCGGTGACGGACGGCACGGCCCGGCCGGGCGACATCCTGATCGCCGCCACCGCGCCGGGGCGGCTGCACGCGGCGATCGTCACGCCGGATGGACATCTTCACGCCGACGCCGGGCTTCGCCGGGTCGTCGAGGCGCCCGGCCCGGCGCCCTGGCCGGTGATTTCGGCCTGGCGGATTTCGTGATCGGAGCACATCCGTGGCAACCCTCGTCCTGACCGCCGTCGGCTCCGCGATCGGCGGGCCGATCGGCGGCGCAATCGGATCGATCGCCGGCCAGATCATCGACCGCGAACTGCTGTTCGCGCCCAAGCCCGTCCATGGGCCGCGGCTCGCCGACCTCGCGGTCCAGATTTCGAGCTACGGCGCGGCGATTCCCAAGATTTTCGGCACGATGCGGATTGCCGGGACATTGATCTGGTCGACCGACCTGATCGAGCGGCGCAGCTCGAGCGGCGGCGGCAAGGGGCGGCCGAAGGCGATCTCCTATTCCTATTCGGCGAGCTTCGCGGTGGCGCTGTCGGGGCGGCCGATCCTCGGCGTCGGGCGGATCTGGGCCGACGGCAAGCTGCTCCGCGGCGCGGCCGGCGACTTCAAGAGCGCGACGGGCTTCCGCCTCCATCACGGCGGCGAGGACCAGCCGGCCGACCCGCTGATCGCCGCCGCCGAGGGGATCGGCGAGACGCCGGCCTTTCGCGGCATCGCTTATGCCCTGTTCGAGGATTTCCAACTCGAGGATTATGGCAACCGGATCCCGTCGCTGACCTTCGAGGTGATCGCCGATGCGGGGGCGGTGACCATCGGGGCGGTGGCCGCGACGCTCAGCGGCGGCCTGGTCGATGCCGGCGAGACTCCGGCTTTGGCCGGCTATGCGGCGGCGGAAGACAGCGTCCGGGCCGCGATCGCGGCGCTCGCCGACGTCGTGCCGCTGTCGCTGGCCGACGACGGCGCGCAGCTAGCGCTGCTGTCGGGCGCGGACGAAGCGATCCTGCTCGACGCGGCGGACGAGCAGGGGCGGCGGGAAATCGTCCGCCAAGGCGCCTCGAGCCTGCCGCGCGAGGCCAGCATTTCCTATTACGAGATCGAGCGCGACTATCAGGCGGGCCTGCAGCGGGCGACGCGGGGCGGGGCGCCCGGGCCTGGCGATCGCCGCGCGCTCGCGGCCGCGCTCAGCGCGCCGGAGGCGAAGCGGCTGGCCGAACACCGGCTCGCGGCGGCCTGGGCGGGGCGGGTGGCCGCCAAGGTCGTGCGCTCGTGGCGTGCCTGCGCGCTGCGGCCCGGCTGCCACGTCGTCCTTGCCGGAGAGGCCGGGCGCTGGCGCATCCAGCGGGTGGCGATCGGGCCGATGACGGTGGCGCTCGACCTGGTCCGGATAGTGGGATCGAGCCTCCCGCTTCCGCCTGCCAGCCCGGGAATCCCCGTCCAGCAGCCCGACCACGTCCATGGGCCGACCGTCCTGCGCCTGCTCGATCTCCCATTGGGCGACGGGACCGGCGCCGCGCCTTTGCTGTTCGCCGCGGCGGCGGGGAGCGAGGCCGGCTGGCGGCGCGCGGCGATCGAGGCCAGCTACGACGGCGGTGGCAATTGGATCGCGGCCGGGAGCGCCGCAGCGCCGGCCGTGATCGGCACGGTCCTGGATGCGCTCGGCCCCGCCGGCTCGGCGCTGGCCGACACGGAATCGGCCATCGAGGTCGAACTGCTCAACCCCTCGATGTGGCTCGAATCGCGCGACGACGACGCTTTGGCGAACGGCGCGAACCTGGCGCTGGTGGGCGAGGAATTGATCCAGTTCGGCGCGGCCGAGCCGATCGGCGTGAACCGATTTCGCCTGTCGCGCCTGTGGCGCGGCCGGCGCGGCAGCGAATGGGCGGCGGCCCTCCATGCAGCCGGTGAGGGCTTCGTGATGATCGAGCAAGACAGCCTGCTGCCGTTGGCCGCCCCGGCCGGCTCGGCCGGGAGCGAAGCACGGCTGATCGCCCATGGCATCGGCGACCCGCCCGAAGGCGCGCTGGCCTCGCGGCCGATCGGAGGCGAGGCGCTGCGCCCGCCGAGCCCGGTGCATCTCGCCGCCGCGCCGCTCGACGGCGGGCTGATGCTGCGCTGGGTGCGGCGCAGCCGGCAGGGCTGGGCCTGGCCGAGCGAGAGCGACACGCCGCTCAGCGAGGAAAGCGAGCGCTATCGGCTTGAGCTCACCGGCGAAGGCTTTGTTCGGACGGCGACGCTCACCGAGTCCGCCTATCATTACAGTGCGGCCGAGCGCGCGGCCGACGGGGCCGGGCCGGTCCTCGTCTCGGTCGTCCAGCTCGGAACTTTCGCCGCCTCGCGCGCGGCGACCTTGCCCGTCAGCTGAAGGAGACCCTCGTGACCGAATTGTCCGACCGCTTCGCCTTGCCGTTCATCCTGCCCGGCCAAGCCCAGAAGGAGATGTTCCACAACGAGGCGCTGGCGAGAATCGACGCCGCCCTGCACCCCGCCGTCGAGGAGGGGCCGCGGACCGATCCGCCGGGCACACCCGAGGCCGGGCAATGCTGGATCGTGGCGCCGGGAGGGACCGGCGCCTGGGCCGGCGAGGACCATGCGATCGCGTGCCGCACGGCGAGCGGCTGGCGGTTCGTCGCGCCGGCCGCGGGCATGCTCGCCTGGAACAAGGCGGCGGGATTCTGGGTCCATTGGAACGGTTCCGCGTGGAGCGACGGAAACCTCCCGGCGGCGGCTCTCGTCGTCGGCGGCCAGCAAGTCGTCGGATCGCGCCTCGAAACGATCGCAAGTCCTTCTGGTGGAACGATAATTGACGCAGAAGCACGGCTTGCGCTCGACGCGGTCATTGCGACATTAAAGTCACACGGCCTGATTGAATCATGACCCCCCCATTTGCGGTGCAACCCGAGCCGTGCCGCATCGTTTCTAGGCCGTCTGATCAACCGCAGTTCATCTTCTCGGTGCGCTGCGGCTTTTCAGCAACAGGTGTGGGGCTATGCGTGCTTGCGCGCAAACTTCTCATACCGTAAGGAGTTCACGTCGTTCCCGATCGGGACGCAGAAGAAAGGGGAAGTTTTATGCGGAAGCTCGCCATTGTAGTGGCGCTGTCCTCAACCGTACTCGCCACGCCGGCCCTCGCGCGCAACAACGCTTGGTACGTCGGTGGCGATTTCGGTGGGATGATCGTCGAGGATATCGACTTCGACTTCGGTCTCACGCCGACCATTCCGAGCAGCGGCACCTCGCAGCTCGCTCTCAACCACGATTATGGCTACGACGCGGCCTTGTTCGTCGGCTACGATCTCGGTGCGTTCCGCATCGAGGCCGAGGTCGCCTACAAGAGCGCCGACGTCGACGATATCGAATCCGTGGTCCGCACGCCGGGCTTTGGTGGCAGCCCCGTCGGCGGCGCCATTACGCCGGATCTCTTTCCGGCTGGCGGCGGTCGCACGAGCGCCCTCAGCTTCATGATCAACGGCATGCTCGACTTCGGTGACGACGATGGCGTCAGCGGCTTCGTCGGTGGCGGTGTCGGTGTCGCTCGTGTGGACTACAACAACGTCCGCGCGTTCGCGAACCAGGGCGCCATTGTCGACGATTCCGACACGCGCTTCGCGTGGCAGATCGTTGCCGGTCTCCGTCAGGCGATCAGCGACAATCTCGACGTGACGGTCCGCTACCGCTTCTTCAACGCCGACAACATCAACACCGTGGACTTCCGCGGTTTTGAGTCGGAGTCGCGGTTCCGCTCGCACAGCTTGCTGGGCGGCATCACCTACAACTTCGGGGCTCCGCCGCCGCCGCCGCCTCCGCCGCCGCCGCCGCCGCCCCCGCCGCCTCCTCCGCCTCCGCCTCCGCCGCCGCCGCCTCCGCCGTGTGCGCCGGGTCCCTACATCGTGTTCTTCGATTGGGATAAGGACGAGATCACGCCGCAAGCGGCCGCGATCCTCGACAATGCGGCGGCTGCCTACCAGCAGTGCGGCCGGGCGCAGGTCGTCCTTGCCGGTCACGCCGACCGGTCGGGTTCTGCGGAATACAACGTTGGCCTGTCGCAGCGGCGCGCCAACAACACCCGGTCCTACCTTGCCGGTCACGGCATTCCGGACGGTGTCATCACGACCGAAGCCTTCGGCGAGAGCCGTCCGCTGGTCGAGACCGCCGACGGTGTCCGCGAGCCGCAGAACCGGCGCGTGGAAGTTACCTTCGGCCCCGGCTCCGGCTGGTAAGAAGGGGCTCCGCCGCTCCGGCGGCGGAACGCCACAAGATTGGGAGCCGGCCTTCGGGTCGGCTCCTTTTTTGTTTGCTGGGGCGCAGCTGAGCGCGGCTGCGACTCAAGACCCCTGTTCCCGACCCCGCTGCTTTGATAACGCGGGCGCGAGCCAACCCACCAAGGACCCCCAATGCGCATCGCCATCATCGGAACGGGCTATGTCGGCCTCGTTTCCGGAGCTTGTTTCTCGGATTTCGGCCACGACGTGGTCTGCGTCGACAAGGACGCCCGCAAGATCGCGGATCTCGATCGCGGGATCATGCCGATCTTCGAGCCGGGTCTCGATCAACTCGTGGCGCGCAACGTCGCCGCCGGCCGCTTGTCGTTCACCACCGAGACGGCCGCCGCGGTCAAGGGGGCCGAGGCGATCTTCATCGCCGTCGGAACGCCTTCCCGGCGCGGCGATGGGCATGCCGATCTTTCCTACGTCTACGGCGCCGCGCAGGAAATCGCGGCTTTGCTGACCGGCCCTGCCGTGGTGGTCACCAAATCGACCGTTCCCGTTGGAACCGGGGACGAAGTGGAGCGGATCGTTCGCGAGGCCGCTCCGGGCGCGGGCGTGTCGGTCGTATCCAATCCCGAATTCCTGCGCGAAGGTGCGGCGATCGAGGACTTCAAGCACCCCGACAGGATCGTGGTCGGGGCAGACGACGAGCGCGGCCGGGAGATCATGCGGGAGATCTACCGCCCGCTCTACCTCAACAAGGCGCCGCTTCTCTTCACCTCGCGCCGGACGGCCGAGTTGATCAAATATGCCGCCAACGCCTTCCTGGCGACCAAGATCACCTTCATCAACGAGATCGCCGACCTGTGCGAGAAGGTCGGCGCCGAGGTGCAGGACGTCGCGCGGGGAATCGGCCTCGACGGCCGGATCGGCGCCAAGTTCCTTCACGCAGGCCCCGGCTATGGCGGCTCCTGCTTCCCCAAGGACACGCTGGCGCTATTGAAGACGGCCGAAGATCACCATGCGCCGCTGCGCATCGTCGAGGCGGTGGTCAAGGTGAACGACGCGCGCAAGCGCGCGATGGGCCGCAAGGTGATCCAGGCGCTGGGCACGGAGGCGCGGGGCAAGACCGTCGCCCTGCTCGGCCTCGCCTTCAAGCCGAATACGGACGACATGCGCGATGCGCCGTCGATCGCGATCGCCCAAGTGCTCGAGGATGCCGGAGTCCACGTGCGCGGCTACGACCCCGAAAGCATGGAGCAAGCGCGGCCGATCATGCCGAAAGTCGAATTGTGCGCCGGGCCCTACCAAGCGGCGGAGGGCGCCGATGCGGTCGTGCTCGTCACGGAGTGGGACGCGCTGCGTGCGCTCGACCTCGACCGCATTGCCGGGGCAATGGTCGGCACTGCCTTCGTCGACCTGCGCAACATCTATCCCCCCGAGGAGGTCGAGGAAGCCGGCCTCTCATGGTATGGTATCGGCCGAGCGCCGCGAACGGGCGACGCGTCAGACACGGGAGTGTGACGATGATTGCTGCTGCACTAGCCCTCCTTCAAGCCATCGACGCAGCCCAGGCGCCTCCACCTCCCGCCCCTGAACCCGAAGTCCTTATCGTCGACGTGAACGGCGTGGATGGACATGTGGCGGCGCGAGCAATGCTCTGGCAGGATGTCGGAGGGATCGAGGTGAGGGTGCAGGCGGCGGGGCTCGCGCCGGGCCATTACGGCGTTCATCTGCACGCCGCAGGCCGCTGCGAAGGGCCGGGCTTCGAAAGCGCCGGGCCGCATTGGAACCCGACCGGCCGCGTTCACGGCAAGCTCAATCCGGGCGGCCACCATCTCGGCGATCTCGACAATCTCGACGTTGACGAGAGCGGCGCGGGCCGGCTGGAGTTCACCATCACTGGCGCATTGACGACGGGCGCCGACGGCCTGCTCGACGCCGACGGCGCGGCGGTGGTGATCCACGCGGGGCCCGACGACTACCGCACCGATCCGAGCGGCAATAGCGGCGCGCGGATCGCCTGCGGCGTGCTGCCGGCGCGTCCCTAGATTTCCTCCCCGGCTGCGCGGGCGCGCTCGACGCGGCTTGCCGTCAGAGCACCGACCTGCCGAGCGCCGAACCACAGGGCAATCAAGGTGAAGGGGGGAACGACGTAGAGCCAGAAGATGCCCGCGCTGAGGCTTCCGGTCACGTCCGCCATCTTGCCTGCATAATAAGGGCCGAGCGCGAGGCCGACCATGGTGGTGCCGAGCACATAGGTCGCGCCGGCAGTCGCGCGCATGCGCGGAAGGACGAGGTCCTGCAGCGTCGCGACCGCGGCACCGACCCACATCGAACCGAAGAACTGGGCGATCGGGCTGCAAATGAAGAAGGTGGCCAGATTGTCGGTGGTGAACATGACATAGACCGCCGGCGCCGGCAGGACGACTGCCGCCATGTTGACGAAGACCCGGCCGCGCGGATCGTGCCGATGCCACCAGTCGGCGATGATCCCGCCGAGGATCACGCCCGAAGCCGCCGCGATGGCCGCCGACCAGCCGACGATCGCCGAGACCTCTTCCGCCGCCGTGATACCGGAGAGGATCTGCGACGGCCCGGCGGGTCCCTCGTAGAAGGTGCGGATCGCATAAGGCGGTGCCCAGAAGGAGATCGCGTAGGTCATGAAGGAGATGCTGCCGAAGGCGACGGCAAGCATGACCACGGTCGGCGTTCCCCAGATCAGCCGGTAGACGGCCGCGTCGCGCGTGCGGAGCGACTGGACCCAGGAGAAGATGGCGTAGACGCCGATGCCGTAGGCGATCCACTGCGGCCAGCTCCCCGTCAGCCAGATCAGGCCGGCAGCGGCGGCCGCGGTGAGCGCCAAGGCGATCAGGTTGGTACCGAGAGCGCCGCGGGTCCGCGCGGCCGTCAGGAGGGTAAGCGGGGGGAGAATCGCAGCAAGCTCGCGGCCGAACTCGCGCCATGCCCCGGCGCGCACCACCGCGCCGGCATGGCCTTCGGATGCGCCGCGCAGCGGCTCGCGCAGGGTCATCACCCACAAGGCGAGGAGGAGGCCGGGGAGACCGACGGCGAGGAACGCGGCCTGCCAGCCGACCAGCCCGAGCGGAGCGTCAACCGCTTGCGGCCACGCGGCGTTCCAGCGGCTGCTGACCGCGCCGCCGATGGGCAGGCTGATCGCGCCGCCGATGTAGAGGCCGCTCGAATAGATGGAGAGAGCGGTCGCCCGCTTCTCCTTCGGGAAGCGGTCCGAGATCATCGAATAGGCGGCCGGTGACGCGCTCGCCTCGCCGATGCCGACGCCGATCCGCGCCGCCGCGAGCATCGTGAAGCTGGTCGCGAAGCCGGAAAGGACGGTCATCGACGACCACAGGCCGAGGCCGATGGCGATCAGCCGCCCGCGATACCAGCTGTCGGCCAGGCGCGCGATCGGGATCCCAAAGAGGGCATAGAAGACGGCGAAGGCCGTGCCGTAGAGGAAGCCGATCTGGGAGTCTTCGAGATGGAGGTCGTGCTTGATGTCCTGGGCGAGGATCGAGATGATCTGGCGGTCGATGAAGTTGACGATGTAGACCAGGACCAGCACGAACAGGGCGTACCAGGCATATGCGCCGATACGCGCTTTCGCGGTCGCCGCCGGCGCGGCGCCTTCCTCGACAGTCGCCATGGCTCCCCTCGATTGTGCTTCTTATCCCAACTGGCTAGCAGAGCGGGGCGCTTTGGCAACAAGGCATGGACGCGATGACGACCCGGCTTCTGTTCGTCTGCCTCGGCAACATCTGCCGCTCGCCGCTCGCCGAGGCGGCATTTCGCGTCGAGGCGGAGCGGCTCGGGCTCGACGTCGAGGCGGATTCCGCGGGGACCGGTGGCTGGCACGCCGGCGCGCCGCCCGACCGCCGCGCGATCGCCGCGGCGCTGAGGAACGGCGTGGACATCGGTCAGCTTCGGGCGCGCAAGGTCATTCCCGCCGATTTCGACCGGTTCGATCACATCCTCGCGCTCGACGAGGACAATCTGGCCGATCTCGAGGCGTTGCGGCCGGCGTCGAGCCGGGCGCGGCTCACTATGCTGCTCGACCATGTGCCGGGGCGCGCCGGCGAGGCGGTCGCGGATCCCTATTATGGCGGCGCGGCGCAGTTCGACGCGACCTGGCGCGACGTAGGCGAAGCCGCGCGGTGGCTGGCGCAAAAGCTGGTGGAGGAGCGAACCGTATGAGCCTGAGGCTGCACTACCATCCGCTCTCCTCCTTCTGCTGGAAGGTGCTGATCGCGCTCTACGAGAATGGCACGCCGTTCGAGCCGGTGCTGCTCGCCAATCTCGGCGATCCCGCCACGCGCGCGGCCCTGGCCGCCTTGTGTCCGCTGGCGAAAATCCCGGTGCTCGAAGATGCGGGCCGCGGCGAAATCGTGCCCGAGACGACGATCATCATCGATTATCTCGACCGTCATTATCCGGGGCCGGTTCGCTTCGTTCCCGAAGAGGCCGAT